>JABMQV010000363.1 GCA_013203065.1 Desulfobacteraceae bacterium
ATCAAACATTTCTATCTCCTTTATCTATATAATTCACAAACCGCATAGAATAAATAATCATCAAATATTTGTTAAAAGCGGAAAGACCCACGCTCTCACCCCGTACCCCTAAAGCCCCAGTTCCTTGGCGATGATCAGACGCTGGATCTCGGACGTTCCTTCTGTCACGGTATAGAGTCTTCCATCCCGCCAGAATCTCTGGATCGGGTATTCCATCATGTATCCGTAGCCCCCGTGGATCTGCATGGATTGGGCAAGGATCTTCTGGAGGATGTCTGCCGTAAACAGTTTGACCATGGCAGCTTCCTTGCGGACATTTTTCCCCTGGTCGTACATCCACGCCACCTGATAGGTGTAGCCCCGCATGACGTCGATGTGGGTAGCCATCTCTGCCAGCTTAAACCGGGTGTTCTGGAATTTGACGATAGGCTGTCCGAACTGGACCCTTTCTTTGGCATACTGGGCTGTCAGGTCGTATGCTGCCTGAGCCGTGCCCGTACACCGCGCGCCATAGGTGATGCGGCCTGAAATAAGGGTGTCGGCCAGTTGGTCAAACCCGCCCCCTTCTTTTTCCCCAATCATATTTTTTGCGGAGACCCTGCAATCTTCAAAGACCAGTTCCCCGGTCTCGGCAGACCGGTTCCCCACCTTGTCCAGCTTTCTGGAGACAACAAACCCGGGCGTCCCCCTCTCAACAATAAACAGGTTGATACCCACGCCCCGTTTTGTCGGATCCGTGTATGCGGCCACGATCACATAGTCGCAGATGGGGCCATTGGTGATAAACATCTTGGTGCCATTGATCACATAGCTGTCCCCGTCACGAACGGCTCTCGTCTGTATGGAGGCAGCATCCGACCCGACATTGGGCTCGGTCAGACCAAAGGCCCCGATCTTTTCACCCTTCACGGCGGGAATGAGGAATTTTTCTTTTTGTTCCTCAGACCCGAACCGGTAGATGGGTTGAGTTGCCAAACCGCTCTGGGCCATCACTGCAGCAGCTATACCGGGGTTCACCCTGTTGAGTTCTTCCACCATGACGCATTCCGTAATCTTGTCACCCCCGCCGCCGCCCAACTCCACCGGGTATCGAGGGCACAAAAATCCCTGATCCCCCAGTTTCTTGAACAGTTGCACGGGAAAGGTGTGTGTCTCCTCTGCCTCCTCTACCAGGGGGGCAATTTCCTTTTGTGCGAAATCTCGAATTGCCGTCCGAAAAATACGGTTTTCTTCTGAAAGCTCAAAATCCATTACCTGTTTCTCCTTATTCCCCTTTGAACTCGGGTTTCCTCTTTTCAAAGAATGCCTTCATTCCCTCTTCACGATCCTTGCCGGAAAAGAGGAGGCAATCCACCAGGATCTCATAGGCCATCCCCGCCCCCAAGCCGGTTTCCTGGGACATATTGATGGCCTTCTTGGCCCATTTGAGCGCGAGGGGGCTCTGTTTGGTGATCCGCTTCGCAATCCCCATCACCGTCTCCTCCAATTCCTCTTGTTGCACCACCTGGTTCACCAGCCCTATCCGGTGGGCCTCTGTTGCGTCAATGGTGTTCCCGGTGAGGATGAGTTCCTTGGCCTTTCCGATCCCCACAAGCCGGGGGAGTCTCTGGGTCCCCCCGCTCCCGGGCATGATGCCAAGGAGTATTTCGGGCTGCCCGAACCTGGATGATGCCGATGCAACCCGGATATCGCAGGTCAGGGCCAGTTCAAGACCTCCCCCGAGACACAGGCCATCGATCATGGCGATTGCCGGTTTGTCCGACTGTTCGAACCGCGTATAAAACCTGCCTCCCAAAGTGGAAGTGAACGCCTCCATCTCCAGCGGCGAAAACTTTGAAAGCTCCGTAAGGTCAGATCCCGCCATAAAGCTCTTTCCGCCGGCACCCGAAAGGACCATCACCTTTACAGTCACATCCCCTTCTGCATCTTCCAGGGCCTGAATCATCTCCAACCGGGCCGCCCGATTGAGGGCGTTCCTCTTCTCCGGTCTATTAATGGTGATATGGGCTACACCATTTTCCTTACTGTAGATAATATTCTTAAAGTCCATACACCCTCCCTTTGGGATAAAAATCAAGACTGTTGGTTATTGAACTACCCATGGCGGTTCGTGGCATGTCAAGGTATAAAATACTGGAGTTCTGGAGTGATGGAGTAATGGAGTGTTGGTCTTAAAAAGAGGCGAAATTTACAGAATTCCATCACTCCAATACTCCATCATTACATCGGTCTATCGCTTAAATGACCACTTCTCTTCCTTTGAGCAGTCTCGCTTCCCTCAAGTACATGCCTCCGGGGTCGACCTGCTCCCGCAATACAAGCAATTCTTCTTCGCTGGGACCATCGAGGGGGCCCACGTCCTTATGGACCTTCAGGTCCCATTGAACACCCTCCTTTACCTCACGGACTGATGTCATGGGGCTATGGGCCCTGAGCACCATCTCCCCCTGTTCGTCAAAACGAAAAAGGCCCAGGGTAGTCACAACCGCGTGCGGCCCCGTGTTGGGCCTCAGACCGGATCTGATGCGATCGTCCTTTCCCTTGAGGTATCCAGGGGTCGTAATAAAATCGACCTGTTCGGGGAATCGTCTCTTGTCATGTTCAAGGATAATGATCGTCTTGGGTGCCAGGCTACCAAAATCGCAGGCCCCTCCGCTCCCCCCAAAACGGATCTTGGGGGAGGGGTAATCACCGACACACGTGGTGTTGATGTTCCCATAACGATCAACCGAGGCGCCAGACAACAGGGCCATGTCAGCCCTCCCCCCGTGAAGGACCATCCCCAATGTATCAAAGGAATTCCCCATCAGGACGGAACTCGAGTTGACCACCGGATCGCCCGTAAAAAAGGGAATACGATCAGGGACTTTTCCCAGGACGGCACCCCCTTCATAACAGATGGTGATCCCGGGGGCATGGAGGGACTTGGCCAGCAAGGATACGATGATGGGCCATTGGGTCCCGACCATGAGAACACTTTTATCCTCTATCAGCCTCGCGGCAGACACAACCATCTGCTCTACGGGTGTAACCGGTCCCTTTGTCTCACGCATACGGCACCCCAAAATGGCTGGTGAGTTTGCCATAGGAAACAGGGTCTGACTCAAAATTCTCGGGGCGAAGGGCCTCAAGCCTTTCCTGCCCAAACAGCCTCAGATAATCCTTTCGGTCTCTGGTAGTGTAGACCCATTTCTTCATAAAATCTTGAAACAACCCTTCTGTACGGGTTTCCCTCTCATAATAGGCATGATAGGGCCAGTCCATGTCGTAATACCCGGCCATGGGTCCCGGATGACTTCCCCACGGTTCTTCCACCACCGCGCTGACACGGAACCCCGGCACAAGGGTGCGGTTGGGATCCCGCATCACAACATCCGTATCCACAATCTCCTCGGCGCATATGATGACCTTGTCGCAACTCTGTAACCCGTAACGAACCTCCCCCAACATCCCCCATGCCTGAGCATTGCCAAAAGGGTCACATCTCTGAACCTGTATTATGCCCACATCATGCTTGATGGGGGGAACAAGACAGACCCGTTCACCGGTAAATGGAGACGTTTCAAACCTCAGCCTGTTCTTGACCCCGGAATCGGTTTGCTCCCCATCAAACCCTGAACCCAGGATGGTCTTGGTTGCCACATAGGGCAGATCCAA
>JABMQV010000364.1 GCA_013203065.1 Desulfobacteraceae bacterium
ACGTTTTCTTTGAAGAGGCCTGCGGCTTTATTTCAACCGCCATCTATGACGGCGATGCCATGAAGTATGGCAACACCGTTGAAGGTCCGGCAATAATTGAGCAGGTAACCACCGCTATCGTTGTGCCTCCGGGTTACACCATTGAGGTGGGCCGGTATGGCGATTTCATCATGCAGGTTCCGGAGTAAAGATTCGGGCCCCTACAACCCGGCTTTGGTTATCCCCGGAGAGGATTTAGTCTACTACAATTTGAATGGCTCAAGGAGTGATGGAGTACTGGAGTGATGGAATGTTGAAAGAGCTACATGATCTCCTATGGAGGTAATAGACAAACCCAGTTCCCGGAAACTCACTGCCTTTTATGGTTTTTCCAATACTCCATTACTCCATCACTCCAATACTCCAGGTCAATCCTCTCAGGCAGAGCCATTTATCGCTGACCTGGCCCTGAGGGCCAGGATTTCTATTTTGAATTAAAATTATTGGCCGGTAGGGTATGATTGACACTCCCTTGGACGGAAAGGGAATGGGGGATGAGTTCAGCTATGGGGAAAAAAGAAAATACAAAACAGAGAGAAAAGGAACACCCGGAGCGGATTCACGGGGACGTCATAACCACCCATATCAATGCTGACTTCGACGCGCTGGCATCCATGATAGCTGCCGCCAAACTTTATCCTGAGGCCGCCCTTGTCTTTCCGGGTTCGCAGGAAAAAAACCTCAGGGACTTCTTCCTTCATTCGACCTCATACATCTTTAACTTCACCAAGATAAAAAGCATTGATTTTGATCAAATAAAGAGATTGATCCTCGTTGATACCCGGCAAAAAAACCGAATTGGTAAATTTGCCGAGCTTGTGGAGAAAGAGGAGGTCGAAATCCATATCTACGACCACCACTCCGACTCCGATGACGATGCCCGTGGCAACCTAGAGGTCATCCGTAAAATCGGCTCCACAACGGCCCTGATCACCAGCCTCATTCGAGAAAAAGGCATTTCAATATCCCCTGATGAAGCAACCGTTATGTGTTTGGGGATTCATGAAGACACCGGGTCCTTTACTTTTTCCTCCACAAAGGCGGAAGACTACGAAGCGGCCGCGTGGCTGACGGATCAGGGGGCAGACCATAATATCATATCGGACATGCTTACAAGGGAACTTACCGCAGAGCAGGTTTGGCTTCTGAATGATCTTACCCAGGCGGCCACCACCAGGGTCATAGCGGGTATAGAGATTGTCATAACCAAGGTCGTCAGGGACGAATATGTTGGGGATTTTGCTGTACTCGTCCACAAATTCATGGAGATGGAGAACCTTAACGTAGTCTTTGCCTTGGCCCAAATGGAGGACCGGATCCATCTGGTGGCGCGAAGCCGCATCGATGAGGTCAACGCGGCAGAAATTGCCCTTGCCCTCGGTGGAGGAGGGCATCCCCAGGCAGCGTCAGCCACCATCAAGAACAAGACCCTTGCCCAGGCAGAAAGATCCTTGCAAGCCCTGTTGAGAAGCAGGATCAATCCCACAAAGAAGGCCAAGGATATGATGTCCTCACCGGTCATCCATGTCTCTCCACAAGACCCCATCAAAAAGGCCGCCGGTTTGATGACCCGGTACAACATCAATGTGCTTCTGGTTATGGATGAAAAGGATATCCTGAGGGGATACGTTACGAGGCAGATTGTTGAAAAAGCAGTTTTTTTTGGCCTTGAGGATGTCAAGGTAAACGATTACATGAATATCGAATTTTCTAAAATCCATCCCAATGCCTCTCTCAAGGAAGTTCAGGAATTGATCATTAGAAAGAAACTGAGGGTCCTCCCGGTTGTGGAAGACGGGAAGGTGCTTGGCGTCATTACCAGGACGGACCTCCTAAACATCCTTCTGGGCGATCCGTTGATCCCTGAATTTCTCTATGATTCCAAAAACGCTTCCCATTTCATAAGAAAGAAAAATATGGCGGCGCTTCTCAAGGAAAGGCTGCCAAAAAAGGTCATTAAACTCCTCAAAAATTTTGGTCAAACTGCTGATATGCTCGGATATAACGTCTATCTTGTAGGCGGTTTGGTGAGAGACGTATTTCTGAGACGTGAAAACCTGGACGTAGACATTGTTATTGAAGGGGACGGCATCAAGTTTGCCCACGAATTTTCGGAACATTATGATGCCCGGGTTAGGAGTCACCCAAAGTTCGGAACCGCCGTACTCATCTTTCCCGATGGTTTCAAGGTGGATGTGGCCACGGCCCGGATGGAATACTACGAATCGCCCGGAGCCCCTCCCATCGTTGAGACCAGCTCCTTGAAATTGGACCTCTACAGGCGCGATTTTACCGTTAACACCCTCGCCATTAAGCTTAACAAGAGGAACTATGGAATCCTCATAGACTACTTCGGGGCCCAAGAGGACATCAAGGAGAAGGTACTGAGGGTCCTGCATAACCTGAGCTTTGTTGAAGACCCCACACGGGTGTTGCGCGCCATCAGGTTTGAACAGAGATTCGGGTTTAAAATCGGTAAGCTGACCCTTGCCCTGGTCAAAAATGCAGTGAAGACCAATTGTTTTAAAGACGTTTCCGGCCGTCGGCTCTTTCTGGAACTCAAACTTATCCTGAAGGAACAGGACCCCGTAAAGGCCATAGAGAGGATGAATGAATTTGATATGCTTCAGCTTATCTCCCCGAAAATCCGACTGACCGAAGGCCTTCGTAGCCTCCTGGAAGAGATAAGGAAGGTCCTGGCCTGGTATAACCTCCTTTATCTGGAAGAGCCCCTGAAACCATGGAAGGTTTACTGGCATGGCCTCTGTACTCCCCTTGACGCCAAGGCCCTGAGGGCGTTGGCCCAAAGGATGGGGATCCTGGATATGAAAGATGGAAGGTTCATCTCCCAGAGACAAGACGAAGAGAAACTCATGGATTCTCTTTATAAATTTAGCGGTGACAACTATCGGCTCTATACTTTGCTTCTCCCCTATGGTACAGAGACATTGCTCTATCTCATGGCAAAGACAGGCAATGAAAACATCAGGCGGCTTATTTCAAATTATTTCACCAGGCTTAAGGGCATAAAAACTCAACTGAGAGGAAAGGATCTGGTACGTATGGGCCTTGAGCCTGGCCCGGTTTTTAAGAAAATCTTCGACAGCCTCCTGGAGGCCCGGCTAAACAACCTGATAAAGACCAGAGAGGACGAGGTTAGGTTTGTGCAAGAAAATTGGCAACCATCAATGAGCTAAGGGCCTGCGCAGGCCCTTAGAAAAATAGAAATCGGAAAAAGGAACTTGGACGGATGACAAAAAAGAAAATCGTTAGCGGAATGAGGCCCACAGGGAGAATCCACCTGGGACACTTACATGGGGCGCTTCTCAACTGGAAGCGGCTTCAGGATGAATACGAATGTTTCTATTTCATAGCGGACTGGCATGCCTTGACCAGTGAATATGCCCACCCCCATATTATCGGTGAAACCGTATATGATATTGTGATCGACTGGATTTCCATGGGGCTTGATCCGGAGGTCTCAACCTTTTTTATCCAGTCGCAGTTAAAAGAGCACGCTGAGCTCCATCTCATCTTTTCCATGATCACTCCCCTCCCCTGGTTGGAGAGGAACCCCACCTATAAGGAACAGCTCCGTGAACTGACGCAGAAAGATGTCTACACCTATGGATTCTTGGGGTATCCTGTGCTCCAGGCCGCTGACATCCTTATGTATAAGGCAAACGGGGTTCCGGTGGGCGAAGATCAAGCCCCCCACGTTGAACTCACCAGGGAAATTGCACGCCGATTCAACCACCTCTATGGCGAGTTATTCCCCATTCCCGATGTGCTCCTTACGCCCACCACATCGAAACTTCTGGGAATTGACCGTAGGAAGATGAGCAAGAGCTATGGTAATGCCATATACCTCACTGACACAGATGAAGAGATCCTCAAGAAGGTCGGCGAGATGATTACCGATCCGCAAAGGGCCAGGAGAACGGATCCTGGCGACCCGGATATCTGCAATGTCTTCTCCTATCATGAGATATATACTGATCCTGAAACTGTCCAAAGAATCAGCGGCGAATGCCGATCGGCCAAGATCGGCTGTGTGGATTGCAAAAAGATGATGGTTTCCAGCCTACGGCAAGGCCTTGAACCTCTCAGGGAAAGAAGAAGGGAACTCGTGGCCAATATGGAAAGGGTCAAAGAAATTATGGCTGAGGGCAATAGCCGAGCCAGTGCCATATGTAGGGAGACCATGGGCGAGGTGAGAGAGGCCGTTGGGCTACGAAGTTAGGCTGGAAATATTTGAGGGTCCTCTGGACCTGTTGCTTCATCTCATCCACAAGAATGAGGTGGATATCTTTGATATCCCAATTGCAACAATAACCGATCAATATCTGGCATATCTGGACATGATGAAGACCCTAAATATAGACATGGCCGGCGATTTCCTGGTAATGGCATCGACACTGATCCACATAAAATCAAGGCTGTTGCTCCCAGATTCAAAAGAAGAGCAAGAGGAAGAGATATTCAATGAGATCACGCAACCACTCCTGGAATACATCCGCCTTAGAGACGCCGCTCAAGATATGTCCGATAGGGAACTCCTGGACAGAGATGTCTTTGCCAGGCACGTGCCACCCTATTTACAAGGGCAGTTGGGGGATGAAGAACCTCAGTTGGACGTCAACCTCTTTCAATTGATCGATGCATTCAGGAGAATCATGGAGCAGCGGTTGCCCGGTGCTCAGCTAAGCTTTCAACCCGAAGAATGGTCGGTGAAGGAAAAGACGGAAATTATCATTGCCCACCTCAAAAAAAAGGGGACTATATTCTTTTACGAGCTTTTTGCGGAAGACCGGTCTGTCTCGGAATTCATCGTCTCATTTCTGGCCTTGTTGGAACTGGTTCACAGGGGCCTTGTAAAGGTATTTCAGCCAACCCTCGAAAGTGACATTCGGTTGACCCTTTCCTTTGGGGGGAAAGAAGAAAATGACACCTTAGGTAGCAATGGACAAACCGCTCAAATTGATCGTTGAGGCCCTTCTGTTCGCAACAGACAAACCGTTGAGTGCAGGTGAAATAAATGGCTGGCTATCAGAGGAGACCCAACCCAATATCGGGCAGGCCCTAAAAGAGCTTCAGGCAGAATACGATGCCATGGCAAGGAGTTTTGTCCTCAAAGAGGTGGCCGGGGGCTACCAGTTCAGGACAAGTTCCGGGTATTCACCCTACGTGCTTCGGATGCTCAAGACCTCCCCCACCAGGCTCTCCCGTCCCTCCCTGGAGACCTTGGCAATCATAGCCTACAAGCAACCCATTCTCAGGCAGGAAATCGAAAGGTTAAGGGGGGTGGATGTGGGAGGAATCCTTAGGACCCTGCTGGAAAAGGGTCTGATCAGGATCATGGGCCGGAAAAGCCTACCAGGAAGGCCCCTAATCTATGGGACAACCAAGAGATTCCTCGAAGTATTTGATCTCAAAGATATTAAATCACTGCCAAAATTGAAAGAGATAAAGGATTTTGGATTTGATGAACAGGAAACCTCCCCAGCAGCCCCTCCCTCCTCATTTGAAGACACAGAGGCTTAACCAGGCGCTTTCCTCCGCCGGCCTCACCTCGAGGCGCAAAGCAGACGAGTGGATCAAATCAGGGCGGGTGACCGTCAATGGAAAATTGGTCACCGAGCCGGGTCTCCGGGTCATCTGGGGTCGGGATCGCGTTTACGTGGACGGTCAGGAGGTTTCACCTCCCGCCGAAAGACTATATATCATGCTCAACAAGCCTTTTGGATATATATGTTCCTTCAACGACCCCGAGGGGAGACCCGTGGTGACTGATCTGTTAAAGGAGATCCCCCAAAGGGTCTACCCGGTGGGACGGCTGGATTTTGATACCCTTGGATTGCTGCTCCTGACCAATGACGGTGAATGGACCTACCGCCTCTCTCATCCCCGTTTTAAGGTGCCCCGCACCTACAAGGTAACTGTTGCCGGAAATATGACCGACGAGGCCTTGAGGAAATTGAGAAGAGGTGTTCCTCTGGAGGATGGGCCCAGCGGACCCTCGGTGGCGACTTTTATCAGTCGTAAAGAAAAACAGACCCTTGTGAGAATGACGATTACCCGTGGGAAATCACGGCAGGTGAGACGTATGTTTCAGGCAGTGGACTCCCAGGTTATTCATCTCATAAGGACCGGATTCGGCACCCTCTGGCTTGATGATCTAAAGGTTGGCCACTATCGTCACCTGGAAACCAAAGAGGTGGACAGGATGAAAAAGCTGGTAAAGATGGCGTGAATTTTTTGTTTGCAGGCCCCCCGGTAATGTTGTATAGATGGTCCTAGATTTAAGGATTGTTGAAGAAACTACAAGTCTCAAACGGGCGGTTA
>JABMQV010000365.1 GCA_013203065.1 Desulfobacteraceae bacterium
CCCCTGCTCTACCGACTGAGCTATCTCGGCATAATGTGTGCATAATAGCTATTATCCCATGTCAGGTCAAGACCCTTTTGCGGTCAAGACGGTTTCTCCTCCGGTTCTTCCAATTCAAGATCCAGTTCCAATGTTTCAAGCACTTCTTGGTCACTGGTGGAGGGCAAGTCCAAGGCGTCACTCCCTTTCTGGAGTATTGAATCCAGTGGTTCCACCTCAAGGAGGATGTCATCTTCCTTCTCCGGTGTTTCAAGCAATTCTTGGTCACCGGTGGGGGGCAAGTCCAAGGCGTCACTCCCTTTCTGGAGTATTGAATCCAACGGCTCCACCTCAAGGAGGATCTCATCTTCCCTCTCCAGTGTTTCAAGCTGTTCTTGGTCACCGGTGGAGGGTAGGTCCAGACTGTCAATTCCTTCATCGAAGGTCAAGTCTAAAGGTTCCGGCTCAATGGAGGGCTCTCCTTCTCCAATAGGTGCCTCATCAAAGGGGGACTCTGGTTCACCCTTTATCAAATCATCGAGGTGGATAAAGTCCACTTCAGACGGTTCGGATACCCCTTCGTCAGCTTCTTGTTCTTCAAATTCGAAGTCTCCCAGCTCAATAGTGAATTCTTCCGAACCTTCCTCTAAGGAGAAATCCATGGATTGACCTTCCTCAAGGGCCTCCCCATCCGAAGCTTGGGGCGAAAGTATTCCTCCCTCAGGGGCGAATTCCGATGACATGCCAACTTCTCCACCGGGCCCTAAACCTGGTTCAGGGCTCGATCCATCGAGTTCTCCGATCAAGGTCCCGAGCAGAAAGGGAGGATCGACCTTATGGGCGGGAAGGTTCATCCTGTCCCTCTCAGAGGAGACATCTTTTTTGCATTTTGGGCAGTTTTCGTTATGATCGAAGCTGACGTATCCGCACTTGGGGCATTTCATGATTATCTCCAATAAATGGGCGTATGGGAATTATCGACACTCCTTGATGGCATCCTTTGCAAGTTTGTCACAACGTTCATTTTCCGGATGTCCATTATGTCCTCTAACCCACACCCATTCTATTTTATGTGACCGGCTCCATTTTAGCAAGTCTTCCCACAGGTCCCTGTTTAGGACGGGTTTTTTTTGAGAATTGATCCAATTGCGCCTTTTCCATCCAGAGATCCATTGGGTCATGCCCTTCACCACATAGCTGGAATCGGTGAATACTTTTACCTTGCAGGGCCTTTTGAGTTGCCGTAGGGCCTCTATGACAGCCAATAATTCCATTCGGTTGTTCGTCGTCTTACCTTTACAGCCCGAAACCTCCTTTACACGCTCACCATATCTCAAAATCGCCCCATAGCCGCCGGGACCAGGGTTTCCCTTGCAGGCACCATCGGTGAAGATTTCTACGACTTGCTTTTCCTTTTGCCCCATGGCTTATTTAACTCTCCTCTATGGCTATTTTCATCATTAGCCATTGCGAAAAACCTCGTTAGGAATGCCTGCCTTTTGACTTTCCCTTTTTTCGGTGGCAGGATACTCGTGCGGTGACCACTTTGGGTCTGCGGCACTAATGCAGGGGAAGAGGGAAAGGAGAGATCGACCAATGTCTTGTAAAAACACAATGTTTAACTTCTTCGAACTCGTCAATGCCCGTGACCTGAAACGCCTCGGGGGGCTTCTGACCGATGGTGCTGAATTCTATTTCCCAAAGACCCGCCCTCTGATCGGGAAGGAACGCATATTGCGGTTTTTCGGCATTCTTTTTCGGCAGTATCCCGAGTTGGTTTTCAAGGTCCAACGGACAATTCTCCAAGGCCCCTTGGCCGCCGTTCACTGGACGAATCACGGTGCCAACAGGCGACGGGAACCATACGAGAACGAGGGGGTTACAATCTTGGAAATGGAAGGGCCAAGGGTCAAGTTCATCAGCGATTTCTTTAAAGATACTGGCAAGTTTTAGCTCTTTTTGCCGATTTGGCCCCTTATTCTTACAGTTAATTCCGGTTTTTCGGGATAATTGGTCTTTAGTTTCAAGAATCCGGCATAGGTTTGAGGTGGGCCGGGGATACTCTTGAACTTGATCCGATATTTCTTGCCTTTCTCGATCTCTTCTATGGTGTAGGATAATTTATCTTTCAGGTTGAATTCGATCGGGGTTATCTTCAACGGCTTATCCAGTTCGGCCTTGATGTCAACTACCCGGGTGATGCTCTGACCTTCCTTCCCATAGAGGCGAACATACCGGGATGAAAGGTGGATGGGGACTTTAACATTGGCCTTTAGCTTCAGGACCAAATTCTCTGTGTTCGGGTCATTGTGGTAGACCTTTGCACTCTTCTGCACGGGTCCCTGGTATCCCTTGGTCGTTACCTGGAGCTTGATTTTTCCCTCCCCGCCCGGGGGAATGGCCTTATCAAAGTGGGCCACTGTACAGCCTCACCCCGGTTTGACCTTTGTTATCTTTAGTGTTTCGTCCCCCTCGTTAAAGACTCGGAAGGTGTGCTCAATAACTTCTCCTTCTTTGATATCTTTGAAGTCGTGTACCTGTTCTTTTATTATAATTTTTGGGCCCTTGGCCTCCCGGGCAAAAACCCAATTGCCAAAAAAGGCCAAGAGAAAAAATAGCACAAAAACGGTCTGCCAAGTCCTTTTCATGGGTCGCTCCTCTAGAGAGAGGGGCTAGAAACCGCTCACAGGTCTCTAGACTCCTATCTCATGCTGTAGTTCATAGCTGATCATATCTAGCTTTACCGTAAAATCGATGTTTTCAACCAGACAGCACTCCGGCACAGTGATTCTGGTGGGCGAAAAGTTCAGGAGGGCATTCACCCGGGCCTTCAAGAAAAGGTCTGCCACGGCTTGGGCTGCAGAAGGGGGGGTGGTGATAACACCAATTTCGATCTTTAGATCCTCAACGGCCTGGTCCAAATCCTTTATGTCCATAACCTTGAGGCCGGCAGGTGTGGTTTTTCCGATCTTCCTGGAATCATTGTCAAAAGCAGCAATGCATCTGAAACCCCTGGCGGATAGATTATGGTGCTGCAGGAGGGCAGAGCCCAGATTGCCGATGCCCGCGATGCCCAGGTTCCAATCTCGGTTTACGGCCAGGATTCTCTTTATATGGGCCTGAAGATCGATTACGTCGTAACCCACACCCCGCACACCGAATTCCCCAAAGTATCCAAGGTCCTTTCTCACCTGGGCCGGATTTACCTGACACAGCCACGCCAATTTTTCAGATGAGACCATGCGGTAACCATCAAATTCCAAGAGTTCCAACTGTCTGTAATAGATGGAAAGCCTTGTAATGGTTGCCTTTGGAATTTTCGCTGATTTTGTCATTTGTTCCCGCGTCTCTAAGCGTTCAGCCACCAAGCCCAAATGGCACAAAGGAAGGATACGGCGATAAAAGAATTATGTTATGATCTTGTTGAGTTACTGCCTTTTTGGCCACCGTATGACTTTGCTTTTTGTCGGGCCTTCTCGATTTGGACCCCAAGAATCAGCGATTCGAATTTTAGGTTAACACTAAACCCCTGAACCCGCGAAGGGTTGCCCCCAAATATCCAAGGGGTATCTTTAGCGCCTAAATCATCATACGTCAATAGTATAGGACA
>JABMQV010000366.1 GCA_013203065.1 Desulfobacteraceae bacterium
ATATTCAAGAAAAATTGATCAGTGTAAGGTCCATGGACGATATTGCTGAAATATTCCAAGCTTCCCTGTATTTCCTCATACTCTTTTCTAAATCCCCGGGCATTTTCCATGGCTCTCTCTCGTAGAGGGCCCAAGTCTTCGACTCCTGCGTCAATCAATACGATGTGGGTGTAATGTTTCAGCTCTTCTTCCATCACCCACATAGCGGTTTCCCTGTCGTACCGGGACATATAGTCCTCTTCAACGATGCCCAGGGGGTCCTTTTTTTCAGCGACCCAGCCGGGTGTCAGATAATAGGTGCCCGGTCTCTTCTCAAAGGCCTTTTTATACATGGAGGGAGATCCCAGAAAGAAGGCGATACAATCGTGGCACCGGGGAACGATCAATCCCTGCTTCCCTGCCGTAACCCCCACAATCCCGTTTGAGCAGAGGCCATAGCCCAATACGATCCGCTCGGCAAAGGGCGCCGCCTCATCGATCTGTTCCTGGACCAAAGGCGCCATTTTATCTGGGGTTCGATGTAATCCCTGGTCAAGGTAGCGGATGTCCACGCCGCTATCTTGATCCCGGATGCACTCAAGTTCCGGCTCCATCACCCGGCAGGCTATAATGACATTCAATCTCTTTTCCTTCTTTACATTCGGCTGCCTAATTCCACTCGTCATTTTTCTATTCAGCCGGACTTTGCATTAGTTGTTTAACCAGAGAAATAGCCTCGCCTGCATTCTTGGCATACCCGTCCGCCCCAATGCTATCAGCAAACTTCTGGTTTACCGGAGCGCCACCAACGATGATTTTGAGATCTCCTCTAAAACTGCCTTCTTCCAGAGCGTCAATCACCTTTTTCATCTCGGGCATGGTGGTTGTCAAAAGGGCGGATAGACCGAGGATGTTCGGTCTTTTTTCAGCGAACTGGTGCACAAAATCCTCTGTCTTCACATTGATGCCCAGATCAATCGTTTCAAAGCCCACCCCTTTCAACATGGTCAGCACCATGTTCTTGCCGATGTCGTGGAGATCCCCGCGAACGGTTCCGATCATGACGGTCCCTTTGCTTTTACGGTCAAAACTTGCCAGGTGAGGATCGAGAACCGTCAGGGCCTCGTTGATTGCCCTCGCAGAGAGCAGGACCTCTGGGATGAAAACACTCCCATCCTTAAATCTTTCTCCGATGACTTCCATGGCGCAGAGCATCCCCTGTTGCAGGATGTCCTGAGCCTTGAAGCCCATCTCAAGCATCTTCTGAACCTCTTCTTTGATTCTTCGGTGATCGCCTTTGAGCACGATGTCCTGAATGGCATCGAGACTTCCCCCGCCTGAATCGGCCTTTGGGGTCAAACGCTCCCCAGCCTGCTGCAAATGGCTCTCCGTAAGGGGCCTGGCCGACCCAACTTCAAGAGGCAGCCGACCTTCCTTTTCAAAGCGCTCCCCGATATAAACCAGCCGTTCAAATTGAGTGTTAGGAGGGCTGGTATCTCCAATGGAGGCAATCAGTCTTGTTCCAGGTGATATCACCTTGAACATATGGTCCAGATAGCCTTCAAGATCTTCCCAAGTGGTGGATTCTTCAAGCAGCATGACCTCCGGTATACCCCCATGAATGGTTAAGTTGCCGGATCGGCACCATCGATCATAGTATTCATCGATGGTTACCTTGGTCATAGGATAAGGGGTCACAGCGTCCGCGATGTCCATGCCGCAAACCGGAATCAGATCCATCAGCCCCCGGTTTTCTCCGTCAGGGTGCACGGCAAGAAGGATCCCTCTGGCATGGAGAGTTTCGGACGCCTTTCGGCACCAGGGCACGATCTCCTTTTCAAAGTAGGGGGGATAGGTCACCATGTCGTCCACGTTTGCGGACCACAAGATGACATCCGCGGGGGAATCCGCCAGGATGGTGAGCAGCTGATCATAGGCATGTACCAAGGCCTCGGCCAGTTCTCCCATCTCCCTATGGTGATCATGATAGTGATAATAGAAATCTGTGGCCCCAATAAAGGTCTTTTGGATGAAATGCATGGGAGAAGAGCATGCGATTCCAAGCCCCTGTCCCACAGCCACGCCATCCTCTCCAACTTCGTCTTTCCACCGAAGAAAACGCTCGTAAGCCGGTTTCAGAGTGAGATTTCCAAAGAGGTGAGCCAAAACGTGATAGTCTTCCGGCCCTTTGATTGCGGGTTCCTTGACCCATGTGATGGAGGCCCCGGACGCCTTCATTTCCTTTGTGGTTCCGTGCCTCACGCTCACCATACCCACGGGGGTATGATATTCCACATGAGTCATCTGTTCGTCGCCATCGTCCTCATATTCTACCCGGATGTCCACATCGGAGGAAAATTCAAAATCATAGGGAAACTCCTTTAGCCGATAGAGCCCGATAGCCCGATGAGCGATGTCTTCAGGGTTTTCGGGCTTGAGATATTCAGGGATCATCTTGTGCAGCGGCCACCCTTCCTTGCGATGAATCTCTTCCACGGTCAGGCCCTTGTATTTCTCGGGCAGGGTACCTGACAAGGTATGGGCATTGTGCCAGAGATCAATTCTGGGTACCCATGGGATCTTGTCGACGAGTTCGCCTTTTGCCACTTTCAGGATTCGCTCTCTGTGGGTCAACATATTCGATTCCTTTCAAACGTGTAAAACTGTATCCCGGGCTGGACGCCACCAAGGCAGATCCGGCCCTTAAGGGACCTTTGCACCCTCCACCAGTTCTCGGGCCAGTACAACCGCCTGGGCGGCACCAGCCCCTGAATCTCGGCTTCTTGCCCTGTGATTACAGCCTCCTTCATCCTTTGGAGATGACCGCTCATACGATTCCCCTTCCTTTCAGATCGAAATGGGGTAGGTACCGTGCTTGAGGGTCGTATCCCGCATGGCCATGTAGTTTTCGAATTTTGCCCAGTCCGGCACTGAGTTGCCCGAACCCACGCAGAAACCTCCACCGGGCGCCACCTCCCGAAGGAGGTGCCGTGTGTATTCTTCCACCTCCTGAACCGTTCCGCTCTGGAGCAGTTCATTGGCTACGTTGCCCACAAGGGTGATGCGATCGCCATATTCCCTTTTCATTTTGACGATATCCATGCAGGTCGGATCGATCGGTTGGAGCAGGTCTATGCCTGTCTCGATAATATCCGGCATGAGGGATGTTACATCACCATCACTATGCATAATTAACAACCGATCCTCCTCGTGGCAACGGTCAGCCATCTTTGCGTACCAGGAGAAGACGTGCTCACGCAAGGCTTCAGGGGAAATCATCGGGCCGGTGCCAAAGGCAAGGTCATCCACTACCCATATCGCCCCAACGTAGTCGTTAGATAGAATAGTCTCCAGAGCGCTGAACTGAATTTCAGCCACCTTCTTAAAAACATCGGCAACGAGTTGAGAGTCCATAATAACCTTCATGGAAAAATTCTGAAAACCCATTAACATCCATGTCAAAGTAAAAATCTTACCGGAAACAGCGATGACCTTCATACCCTCGGGCAAAAGGCCCCCTGCC
>JABMQV010000367.1 GCA_013203065.1 Desulfobacteraceae bacterium
CTGACACAGATCCCCCAAATCATCAAGCATCATCTGTTCTTGGTTGCAAATTCAAAACCCTTGGTTTCGGCTTGACAACACCGCTTCCATAAGTTAACCAAAAATTCATTCAACTTCGGGGTGTCGTTCAACGCAAACAGAGTACTGGGTAGAACGTCTTGTAAAAAGAGAGATGGATGACAAACCGGAAACCCACCCAAAGGGTCGGAGATTTCAAGGACAGATGCCGAGGTAGCTCTTAAAAAACCGTGTCGCTTCTGGAGGGAATCATGACATACAAGACCATCATCATTGAAAAAGGCGGCCCGCTTCTTGCCATAACCCTTAATCGCCCGGAGAAACTCAACGCCCTTAATTACCAACTCATCACAGAGCTGGGGGCAGCCATAGACGAGGTCAACGAAATGGTCGATGTCCGGGCCGTGATCATCAAGGGCTCGGGGCGGGCCTTTTCGTCCGGCACAGACCTTCAGGCGTTGGGGGATAGCAGTCTGGACAGGGGCCGCCCCGGATACCGATACCATCTGAGTCGGCTTCAGGAGAGCTACAACCGGATCGAGAGGTTGGAGAAACCGGTGATCGCCCAGATTCATGGTTACGCCTTGGGAGGGGCGTTGGAACTGATCCTTTCGTGTGATTTTCGCCTGGCCACGGTGGATACGCGTTTCAGCCTGCCAGAGGTGCTTTACGGCATCATACCGGATCTGGGCGGATGCCAGAGGCTGGTGAGGTCGGTGGGACTTTCAAAGGCAAAAGAACTGGTGATGATGGGCAAGATGATAGACGGCAGGGAAGCCGAACGGATTGGTCTCATCAACAAGGCTGTTGAGACCGAGGAGTTGGAAGAAGAGGTTCAGAAATGGGCAGGGGAGTTTCTCAAGATTCCACCCCTGGCAGTCGGACTGGGAAAACGGGCCGTGGACAAGGGCCTGGATTCAGACATCATGTCCTCCCTTGACTATAATGTACAGATCCAGAGCATGCTGCTAAAATCGGAGGATTTTCAAGAGGCAGTCAAGGCCAAACTTGAAAAGCGACAACCCGAATTTAAGGGGAGATAGACCATAGGCGTTCACAGGTTCTGCGTTCCCCGTTCAAGGTTACATTGTATGCTTTTTCCGCCGTATTGTGCTGTGGTAAAGGATTCGGTGCTGTGATTGACTGCTGCCATGATGACGTAAAGCCGTCTCAGTTCCTGGTGGACCATATTGATCTGCTTCCCAGAGGGAGGGCTTTGGATGTGGCTATGGGGAGGGGCCGAAATGCCGTTTTTTTGGCCACCAAAGGCTTTGATGTCGTGGGAATCGATATCTCAAGAGAGGCGCTCATTGGGGCCCTGGAACTGGCAAATATGTCCTGCGTGAATATTACGACCCATGTGGTAGATCTGGCGGAAGCCCCCAACATTGAACCCGATAGTTACGACCTTATCATCTGCTTTAACTATCTCCAACGATCCCTTATCCCGCAGATCAAAAGAGGTCTGCGTCAGGGCGGAATGGCTGTCTACGAAACATATATCATCGATCAAGCCCGGTTTGGCAGGCCAAAGAATCCTGACTATTTGCTCAAACACAATGAACTCCTTCATATGTTTGGAGATTTTCGGTGTATCCGCTATCACGAGGGAATAATGGAAGACCGAAGGGCCGTTGCCGGGATCATCGCTGAAAAATGTCACGTAACGGGAACATGAACGAAATCACTATTGAAAATCTCCGTCTGCTTGCGGAAGATTATGTAGCAACCGAACCGGTCCGGCTTGGCTCAGAAGGCTGGTGGCAAACACCGCTCTTGGCGAGTGCAAAGATCGATCATCGATTTAATAGGTTATCCCAAATTGCGTTCCATCAACACATGCACCCCTATGACCTGCTGTCGACAGCCAGATCGGTGATCGTGTTCTTTATTCCTTTTAAACGGGAACTGCCAAAGGAGAATAAGGCAGGGGACAGACCCTGCCGGAACTGGGGTGTGGCCTATGTTCAAACCAATGATCTTATTAACCGGGTAAGCAAAGTTATTGAGAATTTCCTGGCTGAAAAAGGATGCAAATCAGGACTGACGCCGGCTACCCACAACTTTGATGAAGAAGAGTTGATGGCCCGCTGGTCTCACAAACACCTGGCTCACCTGTCAAACTTGGGTCGCTTCGGAACGCACCACATGATCATCACCCCGGCCGGCTGTGCCGGCCGCCTTGGAAGTATGGTGACGGAGGCTGAACTGGGAGATAACCCTGTCATGGATACCAACGAGGCTTGCCTTTTGAAAGTGGGGCGGAAATGTGGGAAATGCATTGAGGCCTGCCCGGTGGACGCATTGAATAAAACGGGTTTTGAGCGACGGCGATGTTCGGACCGCTTGAATGAAAACAATGATAGTCTGACCTATTTTTTCGATCTACCGGGAACTATTGATGTCTGCGGCAAATGTGTTGCCATGATGCCGTGCAGTTTTGTGAATCCCGTTCCTGAACCTTATTAAACCAATGGACATTTTCATCAAAAAATAAGATCGTTTAAGGGATTAATTAATCATGCGATCCGGTGACAAACCAAGAGGAGGCCTTTTCAAAAAACAAAGGCATTCCTCGACTTTTAAAGCAGGAGTTTAGATTGTGACATTTGTTTCGGAATTCAACCACGCTTTAGAGGCGACGCCCTCTGACCTATGTTTTGCCTACCATAATGGAAAACTTCTGGTGACCCTGAAACAGGATGTGCACGGCGTTCCGGGATTCGAGGACCTGACGCAGTTCAACCGGCCTCTCAGTTGGAAACACTATCTCGGCGCCCTGAACGGAAAGTCTTGTTACGCCGCTGAATGGCCCGACGACAGACTCAGTTCCAAGGGGTTTGCATTTATTGGCCTGCGCGCGCTATTTGGTTTGATCGATGAGAAACTGATTTGGGTGGCGGGGCGTGCGAATCAAATGGTACACTGGCACCAAACCCACCGGTTTTGTGGGATGTGCGGCCATCTAACTGATGACAAAGTCGATGAACGTGCCAAGGTCTGTCCCCAGTGCAGGCTGATAAACTACCCGCGGGTGTCGCCTGCCGTTATTGTAGCCGTTCTAAGAGGCAATTCTATTCTGCTGGCACGCTCGCCCCGTTTTCCTCTGCCTTTCTACAGTGTACTCGCCGGCTTCGTGGAACCGGGAGAAACCCTGGAGGAGTGTGTGGAAAGAGAAATTATGGAGGAGGTCGGTATATCTATTAAGAATATCCGCTATTTCGGTAGCCAACCTTGGCCTTTTCCCAACTCCCTTATGGTGGCCTTTACAGCCGAATATGCCGCCGGGGAGACAACTATTGATACGGCCGAGTTGATGGATGCCCGCTGGTATACCGCCCAAAACCTGCCAAGGCTTCCTTCCAGCCTCAGTATTGCCCGTCAGTTGATTGACTGGTTTAGAGAAACCATTCATTGAAAGGATGGAAAGGGGACAATGATTGACAGTAGACATTTTTTTGAGAACCATCCCGTCTGCTGTTCGAGTTGGTCTGGAGATGATTGAAATTGTTCAAAAAGGAGAGATTAGACGGGCAGAATCAGCCGTCAATCATGCCATCAGGAACTATATCGCGTCACGAAAAAGAAAGATCCCTGAATTCGCCAAGCGACATTTCTCCTTCCCGGGTGCCCTGTTAGTGAACAGAAAGGCACTGGGAGCGGACCTCTATAAAACCCCCATAAATGTTATTTGGGTTTTGCCCTACACAGGGCTGAAAGCCGCTTTCTTGGTGTTGAAAAAGGTGGGACTAAAGAGAATACCCCCCTTTATTGAACGGCTTCCGGTCGGGTTCACAACCAGGGTGCAGAGGGAGGTGAACTGGCTGATATTTACAGAACTCCTTGAAATCCCATATGTTCAGGGCAAACGAAAATCAAAGAAAGACGCATTGCTCGAAGAAATTCTTGATCAACCGGAAATATCGTCGCTTTTCAGCGTTGAGTTTTCAAAAATATATTCAAAATCAAGAAATCCTGAATTTCGTCTTGCTTTGGAAAAAAATTTAGTGGAGTATTCCAAGAGCAGGACAGCAGCGGCTGATTTGGCCGGCGGCCTCATATCTTTGTCTGCCGGGGCCACCATGTTTCACAAAATGACCCCGGGGGCACTGACTGCTGGCGGGGCCCTCGCGACAGCCATTTCACAACACACGGCAATATCCAATTTTGTGTTCGGACCGGCTTTAGGGAGCCTCTATTATGGCCTTTTCCCTGCCTCAACATCGGTGGCTCTGGTCCTGGCATCCACTGGAACGGTAATGGCAGCGCTTGCCGTATTAGCATCGTTTTCGGGCATCATTATGGACCCCATCCAGTACAGACTGGGTATCCATGAAAAGAGGCTAAACCGGTTGGTTGATTCGCTCGACAGGGAACTGAAGGGGTTGGGCAATTCGAAATTCACGATCAGGGATCACTATATTGCCCGGGTGTTCGATTTGCTTGACTTGATCATGAAAGCCGCAAGAACCGTGACCTGAGATATAAGAAATGGGGGTCAATGCTTTAGCGTCCTCGGGCTAAATAAGCTTTTGATGTCTTATACTCCTGAAGGGACGTCCAAATCGAGGCTGGAGGAGATTCAGAGGATGTATTACTGTTATATGGAAAGCCCTGTGGGTGAATTACTGCTTGCCGGTGACACGGACGGTCTTAAACTGATCGGATTCCCAAAAAGCAAGAGAAACCAGGGACCTCACCCGGGATGGGAAGAGAAAAGAGAACCCCTGCGTGAAGTTATGGAACAGCTTGATGCCTATTTTGAAGGCGAACTGAAGGAGTTCCATCTCAAACTGGCCCCCGACGGCACTCCCTTTCAACTGCGTGTGTGGAGGGCTTTGCAGGAGATCCCCTATGCACAGACCATCTCTTATGGTGAATTGGCCAGGAGGATCGGCAACCCAAAGGCCTCCCGCGCAGTAGGCGGAGCAAACGGCCGAAATCCGTTGGCCATCGTGGTCCCGTGTCACCGGGTAATCGGCAGCGGCGGGAGCCTTACCGGGTTCGGAGGAGGGCTGGAGACCAAGAAGATGTTGCTGGCCCTCGAGCGAGAGAATCTCTAGGAGATTTGACTGCCCTCAACCCAATCGACGGGCCTCTACTCCTACCCTCAAGAATGTTGGAAGGTAAGATCGTTCACCCTATCCCCTTTCAGGCATCCTTTCGGTGCATTTTCTTTAAAAAAATACACCCGTAAAATCTGATAGTTGAATCAGGTATCGCGGAAAAGCTGGATGTGGCCAAGAGCCGTGTCACCACGATCCTGGATCGCCTGATTGAAAAACGATTTGTAGAGCGGATTGTGGACCCAAAAGACGCCCGGGTAAAGCTGATCAACCTGACACCCAAAGGAAAGAAAAAGGCGGAACAGCTTGAGGATCATCAAAGGCAGATCCACGGCAGACTCCTTTTGGAGATGAATAATGAGGAGAGAAAAAACGTACTTTCCCATCTGGAATTGCTAAGGACCGCCATGGAGGCAGTCAAAGAACAAATGGTATGAAATCAAGGGGGGGTCTGACGCCCGAAAATGACCTGGAAATGGGCATTTTTGGAATTTTAAAACGTTCACTATATCAACAAACTCACGAATCGATAAGGAGGTTATTATGAAAGAAAATGCTGCAACAAAAGAAGAACTTGATCAATTTGACGGGCATATTTCCAAGCTAAAGGAACTTGAGGCCCAATTCGCCGAGGTAAAGACCCAGTTGGAGGCGCTTCAGAAGAAGACACAAGAGAACAAACTCTCCATGATCATGTTCAGTGGCGATCTGGATAAGGCGTTGGCATCGTTGATCATTGCCACAGGAGCCGTGGCAATGGGTCTGGACGTGGTGATGTTCTTCAC
>JABMQV010000368.1 GCA_013203065.1 Desulfobacteraceae bacterium
AATCGGTTTATCAACAAAGATTTGGGATTTATGCAAAATATCAAGGGACTTGTGGCATTTAAGATAGCCCCTCTCGCGTTAGACCCAAAGCAGATCAAGGAAAACGGTCTGGAGGCCCATAAACTGTTTTCCTCATCTGACAAGTCATGGGAGATGAGCGGGAGAATCAACCTCAATCCAATGTTCATCAGACCGCCTCAATCAAAAGACAAGATGAAGAGCCTTCCCCTGGCCTACATCGTGGAAGGGAAATTTCCCAGTTATTTTGCCGGAAAGTCCATTCCTGAAAAAAAAGTTGAGGAAGAAAAGGCCGGAGATGAGAGCAAGGTAAAAAAGGATTCCAAGAAAGAGCCGCAAAAAAAACCGGATTCGGATTTGTCAAAAATTAAGGGCAAAGGGGAAATAATAACAAAGGGCAAGCCGGGCAAGATACTCCTGATTGCGTCCTCAGAGATGCTCAAGAACAGCCTGGTGGACGAAAATGGGAGGACCCCAAACGCCACTTTTCTCATGAATTCATTGGATTTTTTAAACGACAAAGAGGAAATTGCGGTCATGCGGAGCAAGGAACAGCGTTTCAACCCCCTTGAAGAGACAAGGCCGGGAATCAGGACCTTTGTAAAGACATTTAATATAGCGGTGCTGCCCGTGCTGGTGGTGCTTTTCGGGTTCCTGGTGTGGTTCCTCCGTCATTCGCGAAAAAGACGCATCCAGGTGATGTTTGAGAAATAGGGAAGGTCAGCCATGAAGGTAAAGAAGGAATATGTCCTGCTTGTCTTAATCATTTTGGCGTTGTCCATCTATCTGTATGTTCGCAGCACCGATAGGACCCTTTATGAGATCCCCGAGGTCCCCGATCTTGCCGGCGACGACATAACCGAGATTGATATCTCCAGGCCGGGGGGTGCCACCATTTCGTTAAATAAGAAGGATGATCAGTGGGTTATACAACCGCAGGGATTTGTTGCTGACACCGACAAAGTCAAGGCAATGGTGAACCATATAAAAAAGATTACGCTGACGGCCCTGGTCTCCGAGGCAAAAGATTATAACCGGTACAAACTGGGCGATGATCAAAAAATCACTGTAAAGGCGAGGACAGGGGACAAACTGAGCCGGGATTTTGACGTAGGCAAGACGGCCCCATCATACCAGCATACCTTTATAAAGCTGGCAGACGATGCAAATGTCTATCATGCCCGGGGTAATTTCAGAAGCGATTTTGATCAAACTGTTGAGAGCCTGCGGGACAAAACGGTCCTCTCCTTTGACAAAAAGGAGATTACAGAGATACGAATAAGCAAGGGCCAAGAGACGCTGATCCTGGATCGTAAGGAGGTGTCGGTTGAGCCGGAACCGACCCAGAAGGCTGAAAAGGAGAAGAAGCCCGCTGCCAAGAAGGAAACGGTTTGGGTGAACCCGGCGGGCAAAAAGGGTGACGCGTCAAAGGTCAGTTCTCTACTCAAGGCCCTTTCTGATCTGGAGTGCAAGAGATACATAGGGAATCGCAAGAAAGATGACCTCAAAGATCCCGTTTATAGGGTCCGGTTGAAGGGCCTTCAGGAATACACCCTTTCGATTTTTGCCAAGAAAAACAAAGATGCCAAGAGCTACCCCGCTGTATCCTCCCAGAACGACGATCCCTTTGAGTTGGCCGATTATCAGGCCAACAAGATCATGATCGCCCCCGATGAGATGCTGGAAAAACCGAAAAAGCCCAAGAATTGAAAATTTCGTATGAATTTAGCTTTTTTCAAAATTGGCACTTAGACCCCTCCTTTACAATCTCGAGCGATATTGATATATCCTCCACATCCACAGACACCGACCACCCCATCCAACAGGAGAATGCCGTGGAAGGCCTAAAACTCATCCATATGGATGAAAATGAGACCGTCAAGAAACAGATAAAAAGAGGGCGGGAAGAGCAGGCCCCCTTTGATTCAGAAGAGTTTAGAGCAGCCAACACGATCTCTCTGGATGTGACATACATGTTTGATGCGCCGGGACACGGCACCATCAGGCAGGAGGAGGTGAAATCCCTCATCCCCGACGTGATGAAGGCCCATCAAATGCTAAAGGATAACCAGGGGGATATCTATGATGGTGAGATATGCATGACAGGGTGGCAGGACCTTCCCTTTGAACTAACAAAGAAGCATCTTCGTGATATTCAATCGGTCACCAGAGAACTGGCAGGGGAGGTAGACGCCTTTGTTTCCATCGGGATCGGGGGCTCTTTTCTGGGTATTGAGGCCACATTTCACGCACTCACCCATCAATAT
>JABMQV010000369.1 GCA_013203065.1 Desulfobacteraceae bacterium
CTCTCAGGCATGGTTTTCAGGCCCTGTTTGTGAAACCAGGCCAGATCGGCCCGATAGGGTGCCCTGCCGCTTCCATTCATGCCCAGGAGTTTCTTGTCTTTGGCAAGATAGAGTAACGCGAAGGCATCACCTCCCAACCCCACCGAATGAGGTTCCACCACACTCAATGTGCTTACCATGGCCACGGCCGCATCGACGGCATTTCCGCCCCTGGCCAGGATCTTATATCCTGACTGGGTGGCCAATTGCTGGCTTGATGCAACCATGCCCCGTGTCCCCATGACCACGGATCTTTGCGCAAAACTGCTTAATTCCCTCTTTTGTGTATATGAGAACCGCAACCGCTACCTCCGAGACGAAAGGATCTACGCCTGTAAATTATTTATGATCTTTGCTTACAAAGACGGCTAGATAAGGTGAAGGATTTCCCTTGCCTCCTTCGGTGACGCGGGCTCTTTATCCAGGCTCTTTAATATACTTACCGCCTTTTCCACCAGCTGTGCATTGCTCTCAGCCGGGGTATTACGACCGAGATAAAAATTGTCTTCAAATCCCACCCTTACGTTACCCTCCAGCAAGGCCGATTGGGCCACCATGGCGAAGCTGGTGGGCCCCACGCCAAACCCGGCCCAAATTGCATCAGGGGGGATGGATTCCTTCATTAGCAGCATGTTCTTTGTATTCGCCGGTATTCCCCACGAAATACCCAGGCAAAGCTGGAAAATGGGGGGGCTCTCCACCAGGCCCTTTTTCAAGAGGTGTTTCCCTATTTCAATATGCCCCATGTCGAAGACTTCCAACTCTGGTTTAACCCCTGCCGCCTTGACCTGCCTTGCCATCTCTTCCACATGCTCAAGGGTGTTTGCAAAGACCCGTGGCCCAAAATTCATGGAGCCCACATCCAGAGAGCATAGCTCCGGTTTGAGCTTTACCACGTGCTCGGTTCTTTTTTCAGGTGAACGCCACGTGCTTTCCGGTGAGAGGCCCACGGGGTTTGAATCGTCCGGGACAATACGAGCCCCCGCTCCGGTGGTCAAATTTATCACCATGTCAGACACATTTCTTATCCGTTCCACAACCTCCTGATACAGTTCGAATTCCATGGAGGGTTCGGCCGTTTCAGGGTCCCTCACATGAACGTGCACCACGGATGCACCCGCCGAGCAGGCCTCTACCGCGCTGTCGGCAATTTCTTTGGGGGTCACCGGAAGGGCCTGGTGCCTTGATTTGTCGCCAATGGATCCGGTGACGGCTACAGTTATCACAACCTTGCCATTTTTCATTTTATTCTCCATAGTTATTTAAAAAAGATGATGCACTGCATCAATCAAGTTCGCCCAATTCAATCAAAAGCTTTCTCAGTTTCAATAACTTCAAATCCCGCTCTTTCATAATGTCTTCCACGGAGGCGTCACCGTAATCATAAAAACCCTTCCGTGACTTGACACCCAGTCTGCCCTGAGAAACCATGGAATCGACAACCTCTGATCGCCCCTTGACCTGCGGAGGGCTGTAGGATTTGTTCCGGAGGACCTTTTGGGCCAGGTCCAGTCCCGCGAAATCGATTCGTTTCACCAACCCCAGGATGGGCATGCGTAGCGCAAAGCTTGCCTTGGTGGCCCTGTCAATATCCTCTGCGGTGGCATATCCATTGTCCAGGAGGCGGTAGACCTCAAGGCCAAGGGCGGCCTGGAGACGGTTGGCAATAAACCCGGGAAGGAATTTTTTGAGCACAATGGTCTGTTTTCCCAGGTCATCATGGACTTTCTTGACAGTGGCAACTGTTTCCGGGGCAGAAAGCGGTCCCGGCACAATCTCCACCAGGGGAACGATATGGGGGGGGGCAAACCAGTGCGTGATGATCACTTTCTCGGGGCGTTTGGTCTCCACAAATTGATAAATATCCAGGTAAGAGGTATTGCTGGCCAATATGGCTTCCGGCGGAGCGATTCGATCCAGCTGGGAAAAAAGTCTTTTCTTGGCCTCTTGATCTTCGAAGATGGCCTCCACAACCAG
>JABMQV010000370.1 GCA_013203065.1 Desulfobacteraceae bacterium
AGCTACATGACTTGTAACGATGATTTAAGAGGAGCGTTTCGGTTGGTCAAAGAACACCTGAAGCCAGAAGGTGGGTTGATTTTCGACTGCTGGTATGGCCCAGGTGTCCTTAGCGACAGTCCAGTTGTCAAAGAACTCAAACTTGAAGAGGAAGACTTAGAGATAATAAGAACTGCCAAACCGGTAATGCGGCCGAATGAAAATATTGTGGAAGTAAATTACCATATGGTGGTTCGTCGCAAACAAAGTGGAGAGACCGAGGTAATTAAAGAGGTCCATAAAATGCGGTATCTATTTAAACCGGAATTGGAAATGTTTTTATCTGGAGCTGGAATGGATATCATTGCCTTCGAGCAGTGGAAAACAGGGAAAGAGCCGGGGCTCAATACCTGGAGTGCCTGTCTAGTAGGAAAGGTGCGATGAAAAGAATAGGTTTATTTCTAGGTACAACTCCTTCAATGGGCGGTGCGTTTCAGTATTCTCAACTTCTGCTTGAAGCTGTAATTTCTCTTCCTGCGGAAGAGTTTGAAATTGTTGTCGCGTTCACCGATTCAGTATGGCACAGGAAACTGATGTATTCCAAGGTCAAACTACTGCGTATCGCTTATCCGAAATGGTCATTTGGGCTTGGTGCAATTGTGACGCTGAGTGGCTTCCCGCTCACACTTTGGCGAAGGATCAGCACATATCTTGATCCGACAGCCAGGGTTTTGTTGGAAGAGCAGTGTGACCTTTGGCTCTTTACGTCCTATAGTTTCGTTGCATATCAAATGCCTGTGACAGCGGTCGGGGTAGTACATGACCTGATGCACCGTTATGAAAGACGATTCCCTGAAGTGTCCTCTTTCGGAATATATGCCTGGAGGGAGAGAGTTTTCAAAAGGATGTGCAAATGGGCGTGCGGCATACTCGTCGATTCCGAACTTGGAAAATCTCAGCTTAATGAAAGTTATGGGGTGGACCTAAAGAAAGTTTACGTGTTGCCTTTTATCGCTCCGAAATATTTTTATTCAAAGCACGCTGTCAAAGGTTTACATAAGAAGCATAATCTCCCGCATAAGTTCATTTTTTATCCAGCGCAATTCTGGGAACACAAGAACCATATAGGATTGATCAAGGCAGTGGCAAAGGCCCGAAGCCAATGCCCTGATATTCGTTTAGTTTTGGTTGGGTCAAAAAGGCACCCTGGTTATAAGTCTGTGAATGCTTTAGTGAAGGAATTTGGGATTTCAGAAAATGTGATTTTTCCGGGATATGTCGATGAATATGATCTTGTTGAAATTTACAGACGGGCCCGCGCCCTTATTATGCCAACATTCTTTGGGCCAACAAATATTCCTGTATTGGAGGCGTTTGCAGTTGGTTGCCCGGTCGCCGCATCCGGTATTTACGGGATTCCGGAACAAGTGGGGTATGCTGGGCTGCTTTTCGATCCTAACTCCATCGAGGAAATAGCTATGATTGTTAGCCGGTTATGGACAGATGATATGCTCTGCGAAGCTTTGGCGAAGAAGGGCATAAAAAGAGCAGAACAGTGGGGTCAGCCTCAATTTAATGAACGGTTTAAGAATATCTTAGCTGAACGTTTAGAAAAAAGTCAGAAGGAATAGGCCTGATTGTAGGATTCGCAACGTGTATGATGCAAATGACACCCCGAAATTAAAGACAAAAGAGAGAATAATAAGAAATACCTTTGCTCTGTTTATGGGGAATGGAGTAGGAAACCTGCTCTCGTTTTTCCTGATGGTAGTTATTGCAAGATCCCTGGGCGATGTCGGAGTAGGACAATATTCATTTATTTTCGCGTTTGGGTCGCTAATAATTCTACTTGGTAATCCGGGCCTGGAATACCTTATTGTCAAGGAGGTGCCTGGAAACAAAGGGCTACTGAGAACATACGCGGGTAATATACTCTCCTTAAAAATAATTTTTGCAGTTTTGGCCGTATCCGTGACTGTGATCTTGGCATTGTTTGTAAATAAATCTCAGCTGGTGATTTATAGCCTATTGATTGTTTGTGTTATCTATGGACTTGATTCTGTTGGATTGACATTCTCAAGCATCCTTCACGCTAAAGAAAGAATGGACCTGACATCTTTGGCAGAAGTTGTAGAACGAGTAATAGCCTTAGGATTGGGTGTTATCGTTTTATATCAAACGCGGTCGGTCTTGTATTTAGTTTTGGTATTGTTGGTTTCGAGGGTCTTAAGGGAAGTTCTTTATGTCTATTTCTCAAACAG
>JABMQV010000371.1 GCA_013203065.1 Desulfobacteraceae bacterium
CCCTGCTGATTGCATTGCTCACGTGTGAAATGTCATGGCCTCCGGCTCGTAAAGCCTACGGCTCGGAGAGCGCCATTTGGGTTTCAATGTCTTCTGTGGACTAAGACCTGTGAATTTCAGTCCCCACCTTACATCGCGTAAACCTCCAAAATTCGTCAAAAAAAGCCAAGGGTAGATTTGCCCTGTCATGAGTCCGTTTGGGCCTTGACGTCCCAAACCAATTTCCGTATACTCATCAACTTCCATTTTTGGCTCGGATGATTAAGGACTTCACATCAAGGGAAATATGATGCTGACATTTGGGGACCTGTTGGGAAGAGGTGCAAGGAAGCACCCTCATAAGAAGGCCATTACCTGTGTGGATGAAGGGGTTACATTCAGCTATCAGGAGCTGGAACAAAGAGTGAACAGCCTTGTAGCCGCTATGATCGCCATGGGGATAAAAAGGGGCGACCGAATAGCCGTCCTTTCCCACAATTGTCATCGATATGCTGAGCTCTTTATGGCGCTCACAAAAGGAGGATGGGTACTGGTTCCTTTGGATCACAGATTAACCGTCAGAGAACTTTCTTATCTGATTGAAAACGCAGGGCCCAGACTCATTGTGGCCCATCCCGAGTATGAGGAGATGGTCACGGAACTCCAAAAAACTGCCAAAGGGCTGGAATCCGTCATATGGCTCGAAGGGGTCTCAGGAGAGGGAGTGAGTTATGAAGATCTCATTCAAGAATATGATGGTGAAAGACCCGAGCCAACCGTTGAGGAAAACGACCTGCTGACCCTCTATTACACCAGCGGCACTACCGGAAGGCCCAAGGGAGTTCAGTACACCCACCGGAACCTGTTTTTCGCAACCCTAAATATGGTCATCGATTTTAAGATCAACGAGGATGACATCACCCTTCATACCTCCCCTTTTTCCCACATCGCACCCATTTGGCCGATGCTAGCCCATTTTTTTGTGGGGGGATCCAATATGGTTACAAGGCGTTTTGACCCCGGGGTTGTGCTTGGAACGATCGAAAAGGAGAAGATCACGACCTGGAACTCCGTCCCCATCATGGTCCTTAGATTGTTGGAGCATCCGGATATCGACCGCTATGACCTCAGCAGCCTGAGGTGCCTCTCCTATGGAGCAGCCCCTATGCCGCTGGAGGTCCTTAAGAAGGCCGTCAAGGTTTTCGGACCGGTCCTCTATCAGGTTTACGGATTGACGGAGACCTATCTCCTTACAACCCTCTCCAATATGGACCACATCGTGGAAGAGTCCGATCCCCGCTCCAAGCGCCTGGCTTCCTGCGGGAGGGAGTTGGTCAATACCCGGGTAAGAGTGGTGAACGAGAAGGGAGAAGAAATTCGCCCCGGGGAAATCGGAGAGATCATTGCTCGGGGAGAAAGTGTTACGAGCGGGTACTGGAAGATGCCAGAGGAGACCGCAAGGGCCATCCGCAATGGATGGTTTTACACAGGGGACCTGGCTACTGTGGACGAGGACGGGTATATCTACATTCGAGACAGAAAGAAGGATGTCATCATCAGTGGCGGCGAGAACGTCTCTCCTCGGGAGGTGGAAGAGGTCCTCTATTCGAATCCGAACGTATTGGAATGTGCGGTGATTGGAACTCCTGATGAAAAATGGGGAGAGGCGGTCAAGGCATTTGTGGTTCTCAAGGAGGCAGAAGAGATATCGCCTGATGAACTTATTGGATTTTGCAGACAACGGCTGGCCGGTTTCAAGACGCCTAAGTCCGTGGAATTTTTGCCCACTTTGCCGAGGACAGCCAGTGGTAAGATATTGAAAAGGGAACTTAGGGGAAATCGCTAACATTTATCCACCGGAAAGGAGACGAATAAGGAGGCCAAAGGGCTGCCTGGCAATATTTGGATAGACCGGTTGAGGGACCGGGCGGGGGCCAGGCAAAAAAACAGAGAACATCCCATCACAATGAACTATCTGAAAGGAGATCCCGATGAAATATATTGTATCAGAGAAATCCGCCTTAATTATTCAGGACTTACAGAACGACGTGATTATGGAGGGTGGCGC
>JABMQV010000372.1 GCA_013203065.1 Desulfobacteraceae bacterium
TGGAAAGATGTGGTGCTCTATGCGCTCGGGGTGGGTGCCGGCTTTGATGAATTGGAGTACTGTTATGAACATAAGCTCAAGGTTATTCCGAGCTTTTCAATTGCCAGTGTGTTTGAATTTCTGGCGGAGGCGGGGATAAGTTCCAATGCCGATCTTTCCGGTATCCTGCACGGGGAACAGGATATCATCTTCCACAACCCTATCCCAATCGAAGGGACAATCACCACGGAAGGTGCCATTACCCATATGTATGACAAGGGACCTGACAAGGGGGCTCTGGTGGTGGCGGAGGCCGAGACCTTTAGTTCGGATGGTCAGAAGCTCTTCACCAACATCTTTACCATATTCAGCAGGAAGGATGGCGGATTCGGGGGAGACCCGGGTCCCAGCCAGACCATAGAACTGCCTGATAGGGACCCTGATTTTGAGGAGCAGGCGAATCCCTCTTCTGACCAGCCGCTTCTCTACAGGCTGTCGGGAGACGTCTTTCAACTCCACGCAGACCCCGAGTTTGCCAAAGCCAGCGGTTTTGAAAAACCCATCATGCATGGCCTTTGCACGCACGGTTATGCCTGCCGGGCTGTCATCAAGCACCTCTTTCCCGGTGAGCCGGAACGGATGAGCCGTTTCAGGGTCCGCTTCTCCAAGACCCTTTATCCGGGTGAACCCGTCACTATTCAGATATGGAAGATAGAAGAGGGAAAGGGGCTTTTCCGCACCCTGAACGCCGAAAACGGCGATGTGGTGATTGACCAGGGGATTGTGGAGTGGTTGACCCCTGAAGAGATGGAAAGACGAAAAAAATGGGGTGCCATCCGGTTCGATGACAGGGTGGCGATTGTTACCGGTGCCGGGGCAGGACTCGGACGGGTGTATGCGTTGGAACTGGCCAAGCGGGGCGCCAGGGTGGTGGTCAATGACCTGGGTGGAGCCCGTGATGGCACCGGGTCCGCTTCTGAGGCCGCCGATAAGGTGGTGGAGGAGATCAGGGCCGCGGGCGGTGAAGCCGTGGCCAATTACGACTCGGTGGCCACCCCGGAGGGGGGGCAGGCCATTGTGGAGAGTGCCATAGATGCCTTTGGCCGTCTGGACATTCTGATAAACAATGCCGGGATCCTGCGCGACAAAACCCTTGCCAAGATGACGCCTGAAAACTGGGATGCGGTGATGGATGTTCATCTGAAGGGAGCGTACAATGTGACACGTCCTGCCTTTGTAAAGATGCGGGAGAACCGCTATGGCCGGATCGTTTTGACGACCTCGGGCGCCGGTCTTTATGGCAATTTTGGTCAGACAAATTATTCCGCGGCCAAGATGGGGCTGATCGGATTGATGCACACAGCGAACCTGGAAGGGGAGAAACACAATATCAAGGTGAATACCATTGCCCCGGTTGCGGCAACCAGATTGACCGATGATATCCTCCCCCCGGATCTCTTTGAGAAGCTCAAACCCGAGTTTGTGGCCCCCATGGTCTTGTATCTCTCCTCAGAGCAATGCCCTGTGGCAGGGGCCATTTACAACGCCGGCATGGGCTACTTCAACCGAGCCGCCATGGTGACCGGATTCGGTGCGGTGGTTGGAGATGGGAAAGAAGTCCCCACGCCGGAGGCCGTGGCAGCAAGCATGGACAGGATCAAATCCCTTGAAGGCGCGGAGGAGTTCCCCAATGCCACAGCGGCCTTTGGTCCCATGTTGGATGCCTTTAGCCCCAAGAAAAAAGAGACAGCCCCGGCAGGTGGTGGCGGACCCACGGTCAGCGACATATTTGCAAGGCTGACAGACGTTTTCCAGGCTGATCAAGCGGCAGGCGTGGACGTGGTTTTCCAATTCGATATCTCGGGTGAGGCCGGAGGATCCTGGCAGGTGAGTGTGAAAGATGGGGCCTGTGAAGTGGCAGAAGGTTCTCATGGCAGTCCAACCACCACCATCAAGATGGGGGATGAGGATTTCGTAAAAATGATAACCGGAGAACTTAACGCCATGGCAGCCTACACAGGCGGAAAGCTGAAGATCGAAGGGGATCTTATGGAATCACAGCTCATTGAGAAGCTGTTTAAGTTTTAACAAGGAGGACCATCCATGATTGGCATAACATCGTATGGCGGGTACATACCACGACTGCGGCTTGATCGCATGAGCATTTTTCAGAGTATGGGGTGGTTCGCCCCGGCTATTGTGATGGTGGCTCAGGGTGAACGCTCCTTCTGCAACTGGGACGAGGACAGCGTGACCATGGCCGTGGCCGCGGCCAGGGACTGTTTGATCGGAAAGGACAAGAGCCAGGTCGACGGTCTCTTTCTCTGTTCCACGACCCTGCCTTTTTCGGACCGGCTCAATGCAGGGATTCTGAAGACCGCCTTGAACCTCAAAGATCAGCTGGATGCGGCCGATTTCACTTCATCGGAAAGGGCAGGGACCATCGGGCTCATACAGGCCCTTTCCGCCGTCAGGGGATGTGATAAAAAACAAGTGCTGGTCACGGCTTCGGACAAGCGTTTGACCAAGGCAGCCTATTTCTACGAGATGTGGTTTGGTGATGGCGCCGCCTCGGTCCTGGTGGGAGATGAAGACGTGATCGCCGAATTTGGCGGTTCCTACACGGTTACCCACGATTTTGTGGACCACTATCGAGGGTCTTCCAGTCAAGTGGACTATATGTGGGAAGAACGCTGGGTGAGGGATGTTGGGTATTCCAAGATGATCCCTGAGGGCGTCAATGGCCTGTTTGAAAAACTCTCCATTTCCATGGACGATGTGGACAGGTTCGTCTTCCCCTGTTTTTTCAAGGCCGAGCACCGAAAGATAGCAAGCGCGCTGGGGGCAACACCGGAAAAGGTGATGGACAACATGCACGATGTGTGTGGTGAGACCGGCGCGGCCCATCCCCTGGTGATGCTGGTGCGGGCCCTGGAAGAGGCCCAGCCGGGTGATCGTATCCTGGCGGCAGGATTTGGACAGGGGTGTGATGCCCTGTACTTTACGGTCACCGACGCCATCCGCGATCTACCCTCACGGCGGGGAATCAACGGTTCCCTGGCCAATAA
>JABMQV010000373.1 GCA_013203065.1 Desulfobacteraceae bacterium
CCCCTGAAATCACCGTGCGGCTCCAGCCAAACTCAGCCATCACCGGCACAAAGAACACCCCGTAACAATAGAAAGACCCCACAGCCACGGCCGATATCAAAAAAGCGGCCGCAACGACCCACCAGCCGAAATAAAGCCCTTTATCTTGGGGAGTGTTAGGGGACACTGGTGATTTATCATTGGTCATTTAGCGTTTGTCATTTGTCATTGGATGCAGCTTACGAGTTTCAAGTTTCAGGTCTCAAGTTCCGGGTTGGTCTTCTTTCTTGGGTAGTAACAGGCGTGGCAGTGGTGAAAATCGAGGACTTTGGTCGAAAAATTTTCAATCTTCAAGCGTCAATCGAGATAACCTCCCCGGTCTCCTTATCAAAAAGGTGCATTTTGTTCATATCTATTGCCAGACGGATAGTCTGACCGACGGAGGCCTCTGTGAGCGGGTCAACCCTTGCCGTTACCTGGTGCTGACCGACCTTGACAACCAGAATCACCTCAGAGCCTATAGGTTCCACGACCTCCACGACGGACTCTAATGCGTCTCTTCCTTCCATAGGGGAGTTGAAAGCGTCGTTTATGTGCTCCGGCCGAATACCGAATACCACGTCACTGTTCAGGCGGGTCCGATACTTCGGTTCGAGTGAATTTGGAATTTTTAGATGAAAACCCTTGCCGTCCACATAAAGCGCTTCACCGTCTTTCACTATCCTGGCCGTCAATAAATTCATTGAAGGACTTCCGATAAATCCGGCCACAAACATGTTGTCCGGGTTATTATAAACCTCCAGGGGGGTCCCCATTTGCATGATGAGTCCGTTATTCATGATGACGATCCGGTCGGCCAGGGTCATGGCTTCGATCTGGTCGTGGGTAACATAGATGATGGTAGTCTTGAGTCGCCCATGGAGCTTGGCCAGTTCCCCTCTCATCTGAACACGCAACTTGGCATCCAGGTTGCTGAGTGGTTCGTCAAAGAGAAAGACCATCGGCTGCCTGACAATAGCACGCCCCATGGCCACCCGCTGCCGCTGGCCCCCGGAAAGCTCTTTGGGTCTTCTGAACAGGAACTCCTGAATGCCAAGGATCTCGGCGCTTTCCTTTACCCGACGGTCGATGTCGGACTTTGAAAACTTCCGGCGCTGCAGACCATAGGCCATATTCTTGTATACGTTCATGTGGGGATAAAGGGCGTAGTTCTGAAAGACCATGGCAATGTCCCGGTCTTTCGGGGGGACCTCATTGACCCTGCGGTCTCCTATGTAGATATCTCCCTCCGTAATATCTTCCAGTCCGGCCACCATGCGAAGGGTGGTGGTCTTTCCACACCCTGACGGCCCCACCAGGGCCAGAAACTCCTTGTCCTTTACCGTCAAATTGACCGCATTGACCACCGTGTTTTTTCCGTAACACTTGGTGATATTTGACAGACGAACCTCAGCCATTAAATGGACTCCTGTTTAATAATCGATCGCAAATACAAAATGTTGCGTCAGCAGGGGCAGATGACGCGATTCTACTATGGCGAAACCGCGTGCTCATTTCTCTTCCTGCATGCTGAACCCCTTGACCAGACTGCTCTGCATAACCAGAAGCACGATCAACGGGGGAAGCATGGCGATGACGGTACCCGCCATGATGACGTTCCATTCCGCTGCCTGGGCCTGACCTGCAAGGAGCATTTTGATGCCGATCTGAACGACCTGCATATCGTTTCGGTTTGTGACCACCAACGGCCAGAGATACTGATTCCACATATAAAGAAACTCGATCAGGAAAAGGGCCGACATATTGGTGCGCGATAGCGGGATCAGGATTCGCACCAAGAATCCCATGGGGGAATCCCCATCCACCCGGGCAGCGTCGCACAGGGAAGAGGGCACGGTGAGAAACAGCTGCCGGAAAAGAAGAACCCCCGTTGCACTGGCAAAGAAAGGGATGGTGAGCGCATAATAAGTATCGAGCCAGCGAAAACTTCGCATCAATTCGAATGTGGGGACGATCCGGATGGGTAACGGCAGCATATGGGTGATCAGGATCATCACAAAGAAAAGACCTTTCCCTTTGAAATCGCCAAAGTAAGTGAATGCAAAGGCGCCCATAAGGGCAAGAACAATTTTGCCGATGGCTACCACTACCGAAATCAATGTGCTGTTGAACAGGAGACGTCCCATGTTTACGCTCTTCCAGGCGGTCGTGTAGTTTTCGATGGTGTTGGCTCCCGGTATGAATTTAGGAGGATAGACAAAGACGTCCTGAAAGGTGTGGGTGCTCACGGTGAAGGCGTAGAGCACCGGAAAGGCGAGAATCACGACTGAGATGATCAGAATAAGATGAACAAATATATGAAAGGTTCGTTTTCTATTCATTTATTTCCTATTGATAAAAAACCCAGCGTTTTGCAAACCGGAATTGCACCAGGGTCAACCCCGCCACGAAGGCAAAGAGCACAATAGATTGTGCTGAGGCATACCCGGTCTTCAGACTGATAAATCCATCATAATACAGCTTATACACCAAGACCTCGGTCGCCCGTGCCGGGCCCCCTTCCGTCATGACATCTATCAGGCCAAAGACCTCGAAAAAGCCATAGAGCGTGTTCATGATCAGGAGAAAAAGGGTCATGGGTGAGAGCAGTGGAAACGTAATTGTCCAGAACCGGCCCAGGGCCCCCGCCCCGTCAATTTCCGCGGCCTCCTTGAGCTCTCGGGGGATGGTCTGCAGCGCGGCAAGAAAAAAGATCACGTTGTAGCCCATCATTTTCCAGGTGGCAGCCAGGGTTATCACGAAAACGGCAAATGTCCCGTCGGTTCGCCAGTTGGGCATGGCGCCGGCAACAAGAGAGATAAAATAGGAGAATGCGCCTGTGGAAGGGTCAAACACCAGCGCCCAGATGGTCCCGGCCACAGCGGGTGAAAGGGCGTAGGGCCAAATCAAAGCGGTTCGGTAAAGACCGATACCCGCGATTTTTTGATTTGCCGCCAGCGCAAGGGCGAGACAGACAGAGAGCCCGATGATAACAACTGCGCCGGTAAAAACAACGGTAACGATAAAACTGTTGAGATAATCGGGGTTTGCCAGTTTTCTGAAATTGTCAAACGCCACATAGATGAGACGATTTCCAAAAGGAGATACCCTGAAAAAACTCAGATACAGGGATTGGACCGATGGGATAATCAGAAATACAATGACGATGACAATGGAGGGGCATACAAGGAGATATGGCAATATTCGGCTGGGGAATTTGCTCCGCATAGTTATTCCGTGAGGGCAGGGGACGGATGTTCCGTCCCCCACGAACCGTAAGGATATGAGCTTTATTCAAAGAGTTGGTTATACTCCTTGAGGAGTTTGTCGGATTCGGATGCATATTCGTCCATGGCCGCTTGCGGTGAAAGCTGTCCCTGAACGGCCTTCTCCAGCGCTGTCTTGAAGGCCTGCCGAATGGGGACAAAGGGTCCCAGGAGCACGCCACGGGATTGGGGTGTCTTGACGCCGGTCAGGATCTGCAAAAAGGCCGTCAGGTGGTTGGGGTGTTTTGAGAACCATCCTTCGTCCAGGAGTAACTTGACGGCGCTGTTGGTGGATGGAAAATAACCGGTATCTTTGTGCCACTGTGCGGCCACTTCGGGACGAACCAGATATCTGAAAAATTCCCAAACGGCTTCATATTCTTTTTTGGTATGTCCCTTCATTACCCACAGGGTTGCCCCACCAATTACCGAACTTCCCCTGGAATATCCCTTGAGTATGGGCAGAAAGCTTGTGCCGACCTGGAACTTGGCGGCCTTGGTTATGGAAGCCACCGAGGAAGTAGACTGATAGAGCATGGCGATCTTTTGCGCCAGAAACGCCCTGTTTGCGGAATACTCGGGGCCGCCGTACACGAAGATTCCCTGTTTGGCCCAGTTGGTCCAGTCACTGACCACCTTTACCCCGAATGCCCGATTTCCAAAAACCTGCGTGGCTCTTCCCGCTCTCCCGTTTTTCTTGTTGGCATAAAACTGGTTGTGGAGGGTGCACATCTGCTCGAACTGCCAGTCGGGCCACCCAAAGGATACGGCATTGGGCGCCGTCCCGCTTTTTATGATCTGCTGACCGACCTTTTCCATTTCAGCAAAGGTTGTGGGGGGTTTGTCAGGGTCCAATCCGGCCTTTTTGAAGAGATCCTTGTTGTAATAGAGGATCGAAGTGGACGAGTTGAAAGGCATGGAAGAGAGCTTGCCGTCAACCGTATAGTAGTCCTTGATGGGGACGATGATATCCCCCCAGTCGATTTCTCCCGGCTTGGCGATTTCATAGACAGGTACAATGGCGCCACTGTCAAGCATGATTTGGGTGCCCACCTCGTAAATCTGAACGATGTGAGGCGGATTCCCGCCACGGGCTGCTGCTATGGCCTTGCCCAGGACCTCCTTGTATTTACCGCTGAACTGGGGTTCAACCTTTATATCCGGGTGGGTGGCATTAAAGCCATTAACAATCCGATTTACCGCCGGCATTCTTTTGGCGCTCATGGCGTGCCAAAAGGTGATCTTTGTAACGGCCTGTGAGGTCGATGGGGAGAGTCCCACGACAAAAGCGGTTACCAACAGACCCACAAAAAGGCGCAAAAGATGGTTTCTTCTTGACATCTCTTCTTCCTCCTCAGTTATGATTAGACGTTAGACCCCGTTTTTGGAGATCATACCCTTAAACAGGCCGGATGGTATCACGCTGCTAAAAAGATGTCCATATGGAATAAGAAATCCTCATCAATATCCCTCAATTCCTTGTCCTAAACCCTGAACGTTGAACCCCGAACCTGTAAACGGCTAGGATGGTAAGTTCTCAATAAGTTCGGGCACCGCGGGGTTCAGCTGTCTCTTTCCGGCGCTCTCTAAACCTGTTGTCGTAGCGTGGCTGATATTTGAGGTTTTGCCAAGAGCATGGAGAAGCCAATAAGGGTTCAGGAGGAGAAAACCCCAA
>JABMQV010000374.1 GCA_013203065.1 Desulfobacteraceae bacterium
GTGCGTAACCCTCGATCCCAAGTTCCCCGGTGACCTGGTCTATGTCCTGGGTGAAACCCGGAATGAACTGGGGGGGAGTGAATACTACCAGTTGATGGAATCGATCGGCCTGCACGTCCCGGAGGTAGATCCGAAAAAATTCTGGCCTCACTATGTGGCGCTCCATCGGGCCATTCAAGAAGGACTTGTCTCATCCTGCCATGCCGTATCCAGGGGAGGACTGGCCGTGCATCTGGCCCTGGTATCGATGGCAGGCGAACTCGGGCTGGATATCCGCCTGCCCCTGATCCCCGGTGCTCATGGTCTTACTGTAAGCCAAATCCTTTACTCTGAATCGTGCGGCAGATTTGTGGTAACAGTACCACCCGAGAGAAGAGAGGGTTTTGACAAGATTTTTTCCGGTCTAAACATAGAACAGGTCGGCGTCGTAACCGAATCGCCTTCCCTCTCCATGAAAGACGAAAATGGGCATGGGATAATTGAAGAAGACCTGTTCGAACTCAAGGAAGCCTGGAAAAGACCCTTTGAGGACTTGATATGAGACAGGTAAAGGCGCTTGTCCTTACCGGTTATGGCCTGAACTGCGACTATGAAACCGATTATTCCCTGAGATTGGCGGGGGCACAATCCCGCAGGATCCATATCAACCAGTTTATCACGGGTAAAGAGAACTCTTTCAAGACAAGACTTCAAGACTACCACATCCTGGTCTTCGGGGGCGGCTTCAGCTGGGCCGACGACCATGGGGCGGGGGTCCTGATGGCATCAAAGATGAAACACCATCTTGGTGAGGAGATAGATCGCTTTATCCGGAAAGGTAAGCTGATCATAGGAATATGCAATGGGTTTCAGACCTTGATCAACCTGGGACTCCTTCCGGGTCTTGAAAACAGATACGGAGAGAGGCACGCGGCCATCACCTATAACGACTCGGGCAATTTTATTGATGTGTGGGTGAACCTCAAAGTAAATGAGAATTCGCCGTGTGTCTTTACAAAGGGGCTTTCGACTCTGGAACTCCCCGTAAGACATGGGGAAGGAAAGGTATATGCGGCGGATCATGTCATCCGGCAGCTCATGGCGAGTCATCAGGTGGTCTTGCAATATGCCGCAGAAGATGGGAACGTCGCGCGTGGTCAATGGCCCCTCAACCCGAATGGGTCCCTTGAAGATATCGCCGGCATTTGTGACCCCAGCGGCCGGATCTTCGGCCTCATGCCTCACCCGGAGGCATATAACCACTATACCAACCACCCAGACTGGACCCTGAGAAGAGAGGCCCTGATCCGACAGGGGAAACAGTTTACGTCTGAAGAGGGGGAAGGTATCAAGATATTCAGGAATGCGGTTGCGTATTTCAGGAATTGAAGTCTCCTGCAACAGCCAAGTCGGTTTGCCTGGCTCACACTTTGGGACGGGGAACGAAAGAGCGGCTGTTATCACCCCCGGACTTATTGAAAAATTCAGTTTAGCGCGAGGAGATATTTGAAATGATTAACGAAACAATGACAAAACAGGAGAGATTAAAGGCTGCCATCTCCCTTGAGCCCGTGGACCGGCACCCGGTCTTTCCCATACTGATCACGACCGCCCCCAGGTTATACGGAATTACCCAGGCAGAGGCATGGCTCGATCACACCGTGGCCCGAGAGGCCCTGATCAGATGCTTTGAGGAGTTTGGATACGATTACGGGAGCAAACCCAATTATTACTACCCCATGCTACCGGGAAAATTGTGCGGTGCACCCGTACGCAACCTGATACCCGGAAAACAGTTGGAAGAGGATGCCCTCTATCAAATAGACGAGAGGGTCCTCTTTGCCCGGGAGGACTACGACAAGATCGCAGCCCTTGGGTGGAACGGCTTCTGGGATGAGCATTATGGGAAGATCAGCAAAAAGACATTGGAAGAATTCAAGATAATGCAGTCCATCAGCAACCAGCTCTATGTTGACGACATGAAGATCTGTGAGGAAAGGGGGATGCCCATCTTCATGGGGGTGGCTGTGGACTCTGTGCTGATGGCCTTCTCGTTGTGCCGCACCCTGACCGAATTCACAAGAGATCTCTATGAAGTCCCGGACAAAGTCGAGGCCGCCATGGAGGCATCCTGCGACGATTTGATTTCCAATTCCATACACGTCTGTAAAAACAACGGGAAAGATGTGGCTTTTACCGTCCTTGAGAGAGGCTCCGGCTTTTACTACCGGCTCCCCCTATTTGAGCGTTTCGAGTGGCCCTTCCTCCAGCGTTATGTGGATGCCTTCCTGTCAGAGGGAATCACGCCATGGCTGCACTTTGACACGGACTGGGGAATAAATCTCCCCTATCTGAAAGAGCTTCCCAGGGCAAAATGTGTCTGCGACCTGGACAGTACCACTGATATCTTCAAGGCCAAAGAGATACTCGGGGGTCACATGTGCATCAGCGGTGACGTCCCCGCAAGCCTCCTGACATTGGGAAAACCGGAAGATGTTGTGGACTACTGCAAACGACTTATCGATGGGGTGGGGCAAGACGTCGGCTTTATGTTGACCTCCGGGTGCGAATGTCCCATAGACGCAAAGCCTGAAAATATCAGGGCCATGGTGGAAACAGGAAAAACATACCGGGGTAAGAAGCGTGATACCAAGGTACAACGCCCTGAACCCCCCAAGGAAAAGGCGGTCGAAAAGATTGAACTCACAGGGGAAATCGCCCAGGCGGTGGCTGGGCTCCAATACAAAGATGTGATGGGTCTGGTGGAAAAGGCCACCGGAGAAGGCATGGATCCCCTGGCGATCCTAAATGAATGCCGTGCCGGCATGGACCAGGTCGGAGAATTATACAGCAGTGGAGACTATTTTCTCTCTGAACTGATTATGTCGGCCAACATCTTCAAGAAGGTAGTAGGGATACTGGAACCCCTCCTCATGAAAGATCAGCGGGATCTTTCCCTGGGCGCAGTGGTCCTTTCAACACCCAAAGGCGACATCCACGATATCGGGAAAGACATTGTGGCCACCCTTTTCAAGGTGTCAGGCTTTGAGGTTATGGACCTGGGTGTGGATGTGGCACCCGAAGCGATTGTGGATGCGGTTACCGAGTCGGGGGCAAAGATCATTGCCATGTCCGCCCTCATCACGCCCACCTTTGAGTCCATGAAGCGGACCGTGGAATTGCTGGAGGAGAGGCGGATGAGGAAGGGCCGTTATGTGATTATTGGGGGCGGTCCCACCACCCCCACGGTTCGTGACTATGTGCGTGCCGACGCCTGGACCCTCGATCCCAAGGAAGGCGTCAATTGGTGTAAGCGTTTTCTCAAAGATGGAGGCGAATGATTGGGGTGAGAGGCAACCGTTTTATTTCAAGCAGTTTTGAATCGCCTCCAGAAGCTCTTCAGGTTCCGGCGGCTTCTCAATATAGCCCTCGGGATCCGGAATATTCTCTCCCTTGTATTCATTCAGGACCCTCTGGGAATGGAAGAAGGTCTTCTTGGAGAGCGCAGAGAGCATTATGACGGGGATATCCTTTAGTTCCTGATCGATCTTTAGATCCCGGTACAGGCCTATCCCGCTCTCTTTCGGCATCATCACATCCAATATGATCAGAGACGGCCTATTCTTGCGCGCAACCTCCAACCCCTCTTTTCCATCTACGGCAGAGAGGGGCTTATACCCGTTTGTTTCCAGCAGGGTCGATACATAAATCCTCATATCCAGTTCATCATCCACAACCAAGATCCTCTTACGCAATTTATCCCTCCCTAACCCGGATAGACCGGAAAATTGGATAGTGAATAGTGTCGATGCATGAGAGCCTAGTACATATTACCAGGCAATGTAAACTGCTTGGCCGGGTTTCTGATGGAAATTACATGGCAGTGTGCATATTTGGAAACATTTGCCACGGTGCTGCCGTGTACGATTCTATCCAGTTCGGACTTGCCAAGAGCCCCCATTACAATCACATCAATGTCATTTTTCTTGGCATAACGCACGATTTCTATATCGGGTGATCCGGATCTCACCACCAATAAATACTTCACATGGTCATCCAATCTGCCCTCACATTTTTCCCTCAAGACCTCCTTTGCCTTTTCCTCGATGGCTTCGTTGTAAAAGGCCTCGCCACCCGGTGACCCTTCCGGTACATGCTCATCCACGACATGTCTGCAGTATGAATAGGAGGAGTGCGGGACGTGGAGGATATGAAGCCTGGCGTTGTGTCGCCTGGCCAGATCCAGTGCATGAAGAAATGCGATATCGGCATCCTCTGAAAAATCTGTGCAAAATAAGATGTTTTTGTATTTCATTATGAAGGCCTCCTTTAAAGAAGGAACAGAGTGAGCTGATGTTGATTATGGGGTTACCTCCGATCCAGGCGCTTGGTCGTTTGAAGGCAACTTTATGAAAAACTTTGCGCCCTTTCCCTTCCTTGATTCACACCCTATGACCCCGTTGTGCTCGTCCACGATCTTCTTGGTAATCATCAGACCCAAGCCTGTGCCTTGACTGCCCTTTGTGCTGAAAAACCGTTGAAATACCTTACCTCTGGTCTCTTTGTCCATACCGCAGCCCCTATCCGCCACCTGGTATTCCACGACACAGTTTTTGCCCTTTGATGACCGCAATAAGACCTCTCGGCCAGTCTCGGAACAGCTGATATCGTTACAGGCATCAATCGCGTTTGTCACCAGATTGAGCAGGCAGCGGTGAATCCCCTCCGGGTCCAGCCATATCTCCGGAAGTCCCCTGTCCAGTTCAATGTGAAGGGTAACACCATTTTCACGGGCACGGGGAAGCATCAAATCATAGACCTCCTGAAGAGGCCGGTTGGGGTCACACAACCGGTAGTCAGGTTCTCGCTCCTTGGCATAATTGAGGAGATCCATGGCCAGGCCCTTAATTTTGCTTACATTTCCCTTGACCATATCCCAGCCCTGGTAGAGGTACTTTTCGTTTTTCAGCTCAAGCCCCTTTTCCAGGACAAAGGCGCCTCCGGTCAAACCACCGGTTATATTTTTTATTGCATGGGCAATGGCTGCCACGGTCTGGCCCACAACGGCCAGCCTTTCCGCCTCCACCAGCTTTTTTGTCTTTTCTTCAACAAGCTCCTCCAAATTCTCCGTGTATTCCCTTAATTTGCTCCTGAGACGGATACTCTCTCTGGCCCTCTTGAGGGCGATCCCCAAGACGTCATCATTAATGGGTTTGGTGACAAAATCGGTTGCGTTGGCTTTTAGACTTTCAATCGCCAGCTTCATGTCTCCATGTCCCGTGATCATGATCACTTCCGTCTCAGGCCTGTCCTCCTTTATCCTCTGGAGCAGCTCGATGCCATCCATCCCCGGCATCTTAATATCTGTCAGCACGATGGGAGGGCGCTCCTTACGAAACATACGCAGGGCCTCTTCCCCGCCTCCGGCCGTCAGCACCTCATACCCCCTGTCTTTCAAGGAGATGCCAAGGACCTTGCGAATACCCTCCTCATCATCCACTAGAAGAATCGTTTCACCCATCTGGCCTCACTTCGGAACAGGAAATTTGATAATAAACCGACTGCCCTCACCTTCCCGGGTTTCAACATCAACGGTTCCGTCATAATTCTGCACAATGCCGTAGCTGATGGAAAGTCCCAATCCGGTGCCCTTGCCCACTTCTTTGGTGGTGAAAAAGGGTTCAAAAACCTTGTCCAGGTTAGACTTCGGGATGCCGGCCCCCGTATCCTCAATCTCTATGATCACGAAACCGTTCAGGAGGCTGGTTCTGAGAAATATCCGCTTCTTTCCCTTGTCACTACCCTGTTCCCACTTCTCTTCGATGGCATCCCTCGCATTGATCAGCAAATTGACAAAGACCTGTTCCAACCGGTTTGAATCGGCTCTGATGGGTGGGAGATCTTTTGCCAGATCCTTCACCACCTCTATCTCGCGAAGCTTTAATTGCTGACTGAAGATATCAAGAGACCTGTTTAGTGCCTCGTTGACCTGCACCTTCTCCTTTTTGACGCCTGACTTACGGCCGAATTCCCTCATATGGTTTATAATTCTTGAGGCCCGATCCACATGGCTATCGATCTCTTGGGCCATTGTGTTGAGTATCTCATCCTTGATGGGTTCGTTGGCCTCGGCCTTTCTCCTCAGGTAACTACTTGCGGTCTTGATAACGGAAAGGGGCTGATTCAACTCGTGGGCGACCCCGGTGGCCATTTCCCCGAGGGTCGCCATCTTACTGGCCTGTATGAGTTGCTGTTCCGCCATGAGCCTCGTGGTAATATCGCTTGTGGTAACCAACAGGACCTTCCGGCCCAGGTAGTCAGAAGCCGAAACCCGGATGTTGACGTAAATGACATTGCCATCCTTTCGGGTCTGTCTCACCTGATTCAGGATATCAAACCCCTTTATCTTAGCTGCATACTGTTCCCGTTCCTCTTCTTCTTCAAAGAGGTTGAGGAAGGATGTCATAAACAGTGAATCCTTGTCGAATCCGTAGACGGCGGCCACACTGTCATTACAGTCCAATATTTCAAGGGTCTTGTCATCCAAGACAAAAATGGGGTTGGGCATGGTATTGAAAATGGTTCGATATTTCTCCTCCGACTTCTCCACCTCCCACTCCAACCGCTTCATCTGAGTCACGTCAAGACACATCTCCATTGCCGCCGTAACCTCCCCTTTGGAATCCCTGATCGGGGAAGTCCTCACCAGCCAGAAAGAACGGGTGCCGTCTTTATTGATACCTTCCTCTTCACTATGATGGGATTCACCGTCTTCAAAGGTCCTCAAGACGGGACATATCTCGCACCTCTCCGAGCGGCCTTTGTAGGCCTTAAAGCAGTAATCCCCGAGTCTCGGGGCAAATTTCTCGGCAAACTCACGGTTGTATCTGATGAGTCTCAAATCCCTGTCCTGAACGGTAATATAACAGGGGGCAAGCTCAAAGATACGCTGGTATTCCTCCTTTTGTTTGTTTAGCTCCTCCTGCTTCTTCCCGATCTCTCTGCCCATTTGATCTATTGCGAGGGCCAACTGGCCTATTTCATCACCCCTGGCAATGTCGACCGAATAGTTATATTCTCCATTGCCGATATGTCTGGTTCCCGCGATCAGTTTTTTGATGGGTCGATTTACAAATCTCATCAGAAAGAACCCCACAATGGCGGAAGTTCCCAAAAAGATAAGCAGGGCAAAGCCGATAATCCCCCTTTCATAGGAGGCGATGGCGCCATCGGTATCCTTCAGGGAGACCACCACATCCAGCCCGCCCAAAACCTTTTTCCCTTCAGGATGAACGTGGCACGCATCGGTTGAGCAACCCGGTTCGTTATAGATGGGGCTGATGATCCCCAAGCGTGGGTCTCCACTGGGTGAATCAAAGACACGCGTCCTTCCCGCCAGACCCACAGATTCCAAAGGAGGTTTTGTTCTGTGGCAGATATCGCATGCCTCCGTCTTTATGTTTGTTACCTGATCTATCTCCTCGGCCCTGTTGGAAAATTTGATTTGCCCCTTTTTATTGTAGATCCGAATATTTTTTATCTCTTTCTGCCGGGCGATATTATTGATGATCTGGTTTATATCGTCCCTTGAATTTAGCTTCATGGCGAAGTGGGTGCCCAGTCTTATGGTATTTCCCAACCTGTCGGCCCCCGCTACGATGTTTTCGACCGCCCTTTCCTTATACTGCTTGATGTTGTAGTAGGCCCAGGCGGATATAACCAGCAACAGGGTCAATCCGACACAAATGATCAGCCGGAGACTGAGGCTGCGGAAGATATTCTGAAATCGAGAGGGTGTTCTGGACATGAGACTTCCCATCCGGGGAAATTCTGACCTGGGTTTACCTTTCCTGATATCTCATTATTTATACGCCGCTTAACATGTCAACATGAAAAACCTGCCCCCGTTGTCCTCACAGATTTGCACAGGAAAAACAGGGTGCGCGAGGGGTGATATCTCTTCATCCACAGCAGGTGAGGCTTGCAATCCCTTGACGTGTGTCATAATCTGTTAAAAACGTCACATATCCTCTCCATTCCTACACCACGGTGGCCGAGTTTATGGAGAACTAACAATTCCGCGGGTTTCCAAAATATCCACGGAGGCCATTTGGGATTTCTATCTCCACAATGCCCTAATTTGCTCCACAAACGCCTGTGTAAACATTGCTATGGGACCTGATAAAATGAGTACGGATCATTGGAAAGTGCTGATCATTGATGATGAAGAAGGTATCCGCAAGGTGCTGTCTATCACCCTTTCGGATGCGGGCTATGAAGTACTGACTGCCGCTGACGGGGAGAGCGGGCTAAAATTGAGTGATGAAAAATCTCCCCAGATCATTATCACGGATATTCGCATGCCCGGAATGAGCGGTCTTGAGGTGCTCAAACAAATCAAGAAGGGGAATAGCAACAAAGAGGTAATCGTGGTGACGGCCTTTGGTGAAATGGAACTTGCTGTCCGCGCCTTACAGCTCGATGCCTCCGACTTCATCACCAAACCGATCCATGATGAGGCCCTGTTTGTGGCCCTGGAGCGTGCCAAGGAGAGGTATGAAACCCGCAAAGAAATCGACGATTATACCGAGATCTTGGAAGAAAGATGGATGGATACGGCCGAGGAACTGGCCAGGGCCTTTGATTTTCAGAATAACCTGATCGAGAGCTCCATTGACGGGATTATGGCCTGGAAAAGAGACGGGAGAGTGATCACTTTTAACAAGGCCCTGCAACATATGTTGGGTTATTTTAGAGACGAAGTGATTGGAAAAATGTCATTTGACCAGTTTTTTTCCCCAGGGGGAGCCAAAGGGCTAAAGGAGAGCTTGTATTCCGAGGCCTATGGAGGAAAAAATCAGCTCTTTCTCTTTGAGACCAATCTCATTTCCAAGACTCAAAAAAAGCTCCCGGTCCAGCTTTCCGCACGGGTCCTCTTTGACGAGGGCAAAGAGATCGGAATCGTGGGATTTTTCAGGGACCTGAGAGAAATCAGGAGGCTTGAACAGCAGTTTACTGATCAGACACAGCTCCTTCACCAGGACAAAATGATCTCAATGGGCAGGCTGGCCGCAAGCATGGTCCATGAGATCAACAATCCGCTTGCGGGTATCCTGAATTATATTCGGCTCATGATAAAGATCATAAAACGAGACACCCTGGAACCTGAAAAAATCAAGAAATTTTCACGTTACCTGGGTCTTGTGGAGAGTGAGACCAGCCGTTGCTCCAAAATCGTCTCCAACCTCCTCGCCTTCTCACGGAAGTCTGAAATGAAATTTGCTGAAATCGATATGGGTGATCTCCTGCAAAGATGTGTTATGCTGAGCCAGCACAAACTCACACTGCAGAACATTCAGATAAAGACCGAGTCTGATCCTGCTGTTCCACCTATATGGGGTGACTTTAATCAGATCCAGCAATGTATCATAAATCTCATCTTCAATGGCATCGACGCAATGCCCGAGGGTGGTACACTTGCCATAAGCAGTTCTTTTGAGGCAGGGGAAGGGGTTGTCCAGATAAAGGTCGAAGATACCGGATGCGGCATTGCCAAGGAAGACATCCCGTATATCTTCGACCGTTTTTTCACTACCAAAGAGGAGGGAAAAGGGATCGGACTTGGGCTTTCAACGGTTCAGGGCGTCATTGATCGGCATAAGGGGAGCATTGATGTCAGAAGTAAGCAGGGGGAAGGGACCACTGTCACCATCAAACTTCCCGCGGGAGAAAAGGGGTAAAGACCGGAGGCAAATCCCTATTCCCACCCCTCATCCTCGTCCCTCTCACGAAGCCCCCTTGCCTTGCGCATCATCTTGAGGATCTCAACCCCCTGGGGACAGGCATATTCACAGCGGCCGCACAGGGTACAGATCCA
>JABMQV010000375.1 GCA_013203065.1 Desulfobacteraceae bacterium
GATGTTTTCTTCAAATGACCTATACAAACTCGCAAAATTGACAGGTTGTCCTTGAGCCATGGTATTCAGAATTTCATTGATGGGATCCAGCGTCGTCCCCGAGGCATTATGACGAACCACTAAAACCCCTTGCCCTTCTTCTGCTTCTGATATCACAAGGGCCCAGTTGGTATTCAACGCATTATTTATGAATTCGCCAAACAGACATCCCAACATGAAGGCGACTTCTCTTAACGGTTGTTTAAAAGCCTGGGAAGAATTCATCCAGTTTTTTAATGCCGTTGTCAACATGGCCGGCTTTATCTTGTCGACATCCACGGTGGGCAAGTATCCTTCAAGAAAGGAGTTGCCAGACTCAATTCCCCGCTTGATGACTTCTCTTTCACGCTTTTTCAAACCACGCATTGGCATGGGATTCTTTACGTCCTTGTGCCAGGCAAAGTACCGTCGCAAGGCAAAATATTCATTAAACGGCCGGTCATCTGTGATGTGAACTGCAGGGGCATCACCGGGCACCTCCTCCATCGTCAATTCCACTGCCAGGATATGGGATGCAATTTGACGCAAATTTTCCGCTGAAACTCGCGGATCCCATCCCTCTAAAAGATCTTTACGCGCCCTTTCAGGAAGTCTCAAAATGAATTCATCAACGGTCGGGGTTTTCAAAGGCCTATTAGAGGCAATAAAATGAAAGTTATAACCCGGGATTCCCCTGAAGATTTTAACATAAGGGAACGATTTTCGAATCGATGTTGTAATCGCCTGGAGCATCTTTGGTTCTCCCTCCCAGAAATGCACCTGGAATATCCCCCCTTGAGAAAGATGGCGCTTGGCCAGCCTGTAGAACTCTTCTGAGTATAGAAGGCTCGAACCAGCGGCCTCCCGTGGCCATGGTGGATCCACCGTGATGATGTCAAAATGATCCCGGGTACGCATAAGAAACCTTCGCCCGTCGTCTACCACCAGATTTGCATTCGGATGTCTCATGACAGATTCAGCATCGTCATAAAAGTATCTAAACGATTTCATGACACTGGGGACCAGCTCAACACCGGTTGTTTTTACATCCCAGCTCATTAATGATCTGAAGGTCACGCCCATTCCGAAACAGATTGTCAGGGCCGATTCCGGCTCTCTTTCCAACATTGCCATCGGCAGGTGAGCCATGGTTTTGGCAACAATATTTTTTGATCCCTGAAGCATTCCATTGACTAGAAGTTGTGCATCTCTCCCGAGATACCGTGCGATGACAGTCGCCGAATGGTCCCGAAGAATTACTGAACTGGGTCCAGCCATCTGGTCTTCGATCGTCTCGGTTATAAAGATGGAAATCAAAAACATCAAACCCGCTACCGTCGCTAAAGGAACAAACCAGCTCCGTTTGAGGGATGATCGCCATGCATTTATGCCAAAAAATGCCAGAAAGGGTACCGCCATGACTACCATGCAGATGGTTGACCCGAATACAGGCAACAAAATATAAGAGGCAACCAACGGTCCTATAATGCAGCCCAGGACGTTCACGGCGTAAGAGTAACCGGCACTCTGTGGCAGACCCTGCGAATATTCATCTATCAGCTTCGGCGTGAGATAGCCAAGAAGGCCGCAAAAAGGTACAATGGTTAAAAGGACGCCGATACCTGACTGGTTAAGCCTCGGATCATTTACGATAACAGGTATAAGGACGGCCGCCGATAAACATCCTAACAGTTTTGATGTCGACAAGACTGAATTGCGCTTTACATGTCTGCGATAAACAAATGAACCCGCTGAGGTTGCCAGAAGATACGTAAAAAGGAGAGAGGCAAACGAGTAAACTTGGGTCTTAAGAATAGGGGTATATGCGCGAAACCAGATAACCTCCAGCGCCATGGATGTAAATCCTGTAGCAAACAGCAATGTACAAATGGTTTTATTTTTTACAGACCCGCTGGATGCAGTTGGCGTTTGGGATTCGTCGGGAGTTAGGGTAGCAGTGTAAGCCGTACGAAGCGGATAGCGAAGCCCCAAGAGCAACGCAGCAGTAGCTACACTGAAGTTGACAAACATAGCGACCAGCAAAGTATGCCGAAACCCTAAAAGCTCAATCAGGACAAGGGCCGTAACAACGGTTCCAACCATTGCGCCGACAACATTGGCCAGATAAAGAAATCCAAAACTCGTCTTTTGAGAGCCGTCGTTTTCCCTAATAAAGGCCATCATTGTAGGGAATGTGGTACCCATAAAAAAACACCACGGGGCGATCACCATGACGATAATCAGGGCAGAGAAAAACATATACCTTACTGAATGCATCTGGCCGGATGTCAGAAGGAGCCCCTCACCCTGAAAAAAGAGGAAAGGAACCGCAACCGCGCCTATTCCGATCAGAAACTCGGAAAGGGAGTAGAAATGGACCGCTGAGAGGCCGGTTTTGGTGGTCAGGCTAACAATCCATCTGCCCCCGGCCCACGACCCTAATGCAAGGCCAAACATGAAGACGGAAATTATGATCGACATAACAGAGGTCAAAATACCGAAAGAGGCAAAGGCCAACCTCATCCAGACGACCTGATACAGCAGACTGCAGAAACCTGATAAAAAAAAGAGGGAAAAGATGAGTTTATTCCGGCTGGGCATTTCAAATTTCACTGGACAATACCACACGATACGCACCTGTTTTCAAAAGAATGAATTGACTTTCTCACACACATATTTGACGTCTCCTTTTGAGAGTTGGGGGCTGATGGGGAGACTCAGAATCTGCTCTGAAATGGCGTTAGAAATGGGAAAGTTGTCCCTCAGATGATCCATCTCTCCATAAGCGGCTCGCCTGTACAGCGGAATGGGATAATGAATCAGAGTCCCAATCCCCTCTTTTCAAGATGGAAGCGCAACGCATCACGACGCGGCTATCTCACCGTAAACAGATGCTACTGTTTAAGAACCTTGCTTCCTTGTATGGCTCATCTGTTCCAAGGCACGTTCAAGGTTCTGACGGATCTTAACATCTTCGGGTCTGTGACGTAAGGCCTTTCTGAAATGTCTAACCGCAACATCAATGTTACCCTTATACATCAGAGCTATTCCCAAATTGTTGTGTGCGCCTGCAAAATCCTCCTTTATTCTCACTGCCTCAGAAAAATGCGTGATAGCATCATCGATGCGGCCTTGGTATGCTAACGCATTTCCCAGGCTATTGTGTGCATCTTCAGCCTCAGGATTAAACCGGAGTGCTTTGCGGAAATGCTTAATGGCCTCATCAATCTTCCCCTGAAGTGCCAGGACATTTCCCAAATTAATGTGCCCATCAACATAGTTGGGTTTAACGCGCAATGCTTCCAAATAATGATCCGTAGCTTCCTGGAGTCTCCCTTGTCCTCTCGCGACAACACCAAGCTTAATCTGTGCCAGGTAGTTGTTGGCTGTTACATTGACAGCGTGCTTGAAAAGGAAGACATCATTCTTCCAGTGCCCTGCTTGCAACCATGAAGATACCATAAGGACTGAAAGCACGACACCCGCTGAAGCGGCAAGGACAATTCGGCGATAACGCCATCTTTTTATGAGCTCAGGAAAGCCCCAGGCAACCATGATAAATAGACCGATAAGAGGAAGATAGGTGTAGCGATCAGCCATCGACTGGTCTCCCACCTTAAC
>JABMQV010000376.1 GCA_013203065.1 Desulfobacteraceae bacterium
ATCCCACGTTTTGGGTTGTTCGTTAGTATTTGGCTCTTATTCTTGTCGAATTTAAATCGTACGACAAAATGATTTAACTGTTATACCTTTAAGTCAATATATTATTACAGTCTTGTTGGGATGAAAAGCTCTAAGAACCCGCCGCACAACCGAAAGGGTGCGTGCCGGAGACTCTCTGCCTACAGGCTGCGCGCGCCGCAACTCTATCACGACCCGAAGCGCCAGAGTCCTGTTCTGAGAAGGATCAAGGTTGGAACCCAGCCCGCTAATGAGATTTGCTGACCCAAATGCATTCATCTTGATTTCTCATCCTCATTGTGTTACAAATGATCCAAAGTATTTATAGAAGTTTGAGGGAGAAGTGATAATGCCCGGACATGCCTTGAAGATAGAGAGTACAAACCACCCATATATCGTGAGGAACAGAGAAGTTTGTGGGGGTAGCCCCGTTATTAATGGGACAAGGACCCGTGTGATCGACATAGCGATCGAATATGAAATGTTCGGCCGTTCCCCTGACGAGATCATCGGTTCACACCCCCATTTGACTCTCCACCAGGTCCATGATGCCCTCTCGTTTTATTACGAAAACAGAGACGAGTTGGATCATAAGTCTGAACAAGACCGTGAGGTCATCGCCCGGCTGAAGCAGAAAATCCCCTCAAAACTTTCTTAGGCCCGTGGACAAAATCAGGATCTATACGAACGAAAGCGCAGACATCGCCATCGCGGAAGGCCTGAAAAGAAGAGGTGTAGACGCCTTTTCCGCCAGAGATACGGGCAATCTGGGTCTCACCGATGAACAGCAACTGATCTACGCCAGCAAAGAAGAAGCGACCATTTTTACCCACGATACTGATTTCTTGCAAATTGCAGCGAGATGGACGGATGAAGGTCGTACACATTACGGGATCATATATTGCCACCAGAAGAGCTACCGGATAGGTGAAGCCATTTCAAAACTGAGAATGCTATCGTCTGTGCTCACTTCCGAAGACATGGCCAACCACATTGAGTTCCTGTGAGAGGGCTTGTTCCTGGGGTCATATCTTGATTTGTTATTTAATAGAATCGTACTTCTTCACATACTCCCCATCCTTACTCAACTGTGCCTTAATGTAGCGGGCCAAATTCTCAATGGCCTCGTCGTCCCCCGGTTATGGCTGAGGAATCACGGTGTCTGCGTCATCGAAAAATAGTATCTCAAATCTTCAAGACATGTAGCCGGGGAACCCCTGTACCTCAAAAGGAACCGGGAGGAGAACGCCTTTGGGTGTCAGGCAGAATGGTAGAAACATCGCCGGAGCCCTAAGGGGCGGAGACCGCTTCATAAGCACCTGCATTAGGTTTTCCGTGATTTCTCCATTTGAAAGGAGTATCCTGAAGGCCTTGTGTCTGTCGAAGATCCCACCCAGGGTCTTTGACGGTAAGCCGGAGTTCACCGTTCTATGTTGATTCCCGACAGCTGGAGGCATTTGAGGGTGCTGAAAACAGTTGCTATCTTATTGTTTTCGGCCTGTTTCGCGGTGAGTTGCGCCTCCAAAGAAAAACGGATGGAGAAATTTCGAGCGGAACACCCTGACTGGTCACAGACGCTGTTGGAAAAAGTGGCTCTCCGTGATGTTGATATCGGCATGAGCCCGGACATGGTTCTTGCGGCAATCGGAAAGCCCTATAAAACCGCCCTTAAAGGCGATGAAGAGGAATGGGCCTATGCAGTCATTATCGAAAGGGGCATGGGAGGACGATACCCGGAATTTGTCTATTTCGTCTGGTTCGGAAATGGGAAGGTCGTTCGCATTAAAGGAGATAAGAGCAGATTGGGACTCATTCCCGTAAGATAAGGACGGGGAATTCAAAACACAAAACTATTACGAAAATGTAAAGTTGTTTTTGCGCGACCCGTCAGTTCCAAAGGACAGTTAGGAGGAAAAGATGATATCCGTTCGTGACGTGATGGCGTCCAGGTCTGTGGCTGTTTTTGGGGCCTCTCAGGACCCATCCAAACCCGGGGCGATGCTGATCGACACCTTGAGCAGGTCCAAGTTCAAAGGGAAAATCGCCGGCATCAACCCGAAGGGGGGACAGGTCCACGGCGTGACGCTCTATCCCACGATCGCAGAGGTTCCCTTCCAGGTAGACCTGGCCTCGATCATTATTCCCCCAAAGGCCGTGCCCGCTGCAGTGGCTGAGTGTGCCCGGAAGGGGGTCAAGGGTATCGTCATAACCTCTGAAGGATTTGCCGAATCCGGACCGGAAGGCCGGGCCATTCAAGAGGAAATCCGCAACATCCTCAAATCTTCTGGCATGCGGGGCTTCGGACCCAACACCCTGGGTATCCTGAATACCGACACCGGACTCACCACTTCCTACTTTGCTGATCACAACGTCTTAAGCCCCGGTTCCATCGGGTTTGCATCCCAGTCAGGAATCTTTGTGGGGGCGCTTTTGAGGTACCTGAGCTCCTTCCCGGTCTATCGCCTCAGCAAGGGCCTGGGACTCGGGAACAAGGTGGACGTGGACGAGGCCGAAGCCCTCGACTATCTGAGAGAAGACCCTGAAACCCGGATCATCGGACTCTATCTGGAAGATACGCGAAACGGACGTCGTCTGCTGGAGGCGGCCCGGAAGGCCGTGAGGCAGAAGCCGGTTCTCGTGTTGAAGGGCGGGCGCACCGAAGCAGGCAGCCGGGCCACGGTGTCCCACACGGCCAGCCTCGCCGTGAACGAAAGGGTCTTCCAGGGGGCCCTGCGACAGGCCGGGGTTCTGTCTGTCAGGCGGATCGACGAGCTTATGGCCGCTTTTATGGGGTTTCAGTGGGCCCCCCTTCCTCAGGGCGACAACCTGGCGTACGTTACCTACAGTGGCGCCCAGGCCATCATGAGCGTGGATACCACTGTGGAGGAAGGCCTGGGGGTTGCGCCATTTTCAGAGCGCACCGATGAAAGGCTCTCGCAGGTCATCGCCACCAGAGGCAAGCGGATGAACCCCATCGACATCTATCCCGACATGAACCTCCACGGCTTTGAGAAAACATCCACGGCTATTTTGAAGGCTCTGCTAGACGATGACCGCGTCCACGGGATCATCTTCATCGGTTTTGCGCAGTATGGGGGAGAAAGCACGTACCGGCCTCTGGTGGAGATCATAAGGGAACGGCCTGAAAAACCCGTTTTCTTCTCGTTGATGGGCGACGCTGGAGAATTGAAGATTTTGACGGATTACCTTCTTCAGCACAAGCTTCCGGTCTATCCCTTCCCCGAGACAGGGGTCTGGGTCTTCTCTCAGATGAGGCGCTACGCGCGGATCCGAAACCGAAAGGAGATTTGAAGGGTTCCTGAACGACTTTTTTCCTTGATCTAAAATATTCTTTCTTTCATACTTTTAATAAATATCTCGCTACGCACTGAGGCTTCGCACAAAAACAAGTTCCCAGAGTTGGCGCTCAGATTTGGGTCACATTCGGCTACGGCGATTGAGCAAAACCACAGGAATAGCAACACGCTTCCGAGGATTTTGTGACTGAGGCAGGGCCGAAGATGACCTGAAGATGGGATGCGAAAATGTAAAGTTATTTTTGTGCAAGCCCTTATTGCAAGTGGGTGAAAACCGTGCCTTGAAGAATGCATTGTGAATGCTACATTCTCAATTCTTC
>JABMQV010000377.1 GCA_013203065.1 Desulfobacteraceae bacterium
ATCTTGGAGGCTATTCTTATTTTCCTTCACTTCAATTGTCAAGGAAGATGGGTTCGCCGAGCAGTTTAAAGAGAGCCGGAATTCTTGCCTGCAGAGGCCTTGATTCTTCTGCGGATAAGAAGGTATCCACCAATGACGAGCAAGATGCCCACAACAAAGACCGGGTGGTTTTCAGTTACCATGCCATAGCCCACAGCAAGTATGCCGAAAACACAGATAAGGATGATGAGCGTTTTCTCTTTCCCGGGATTCATGAGATTTCAACGGTGCGCCGCCTCTGTCCGGAGAAACACATTTTTCCGATAATATTCCAATTCTTTGACCGATTCTATGATATCGCTCATTGCCGTATGGGCCTTCTGCTTCTTGAAAGCAGGAAGCGCGGGGTACCATCGCTTAACAAGCTCTTTTAGACTGCTGACGTCGATGTTCCGATAATGCAGGTAGGCCTCAAGCTCGGGCATATATTTCATCAAGAACCGCCGGTCCTGCCACACGGAATTTCCGCAAAGCGGAGACTTCTCTTTCTCGCAATGGCGTGAGACAAAGTCCAGCGTTTCCTTCTCTGCCTGCCGGCAGTCACAGGTAGAGGCCTTGACTTGATCCAGGAGCCCAGAAGCCTCATGGTGGTCCCGGCTCCACCTCTCCATAAAAGAGAGGATATCCTCAGGGTAATTTATGGCCAAATTGGGACCCTCGGAAATGATATCGAGCTGATCATCGGTCACGAGGGAGCCGATTTCAAGAATTACATGTCTTTCAGGGTCAAGTCCCGTCATCTCGAGATCTATCCAGACTAAATGATTTTTCAATCGAGCCTCCTTGGTATGCAGTTTATTAGTCCTAAAGATAGCACAAAGACCTTGTCTTTAGGCAACAAAAAATTGAGTTCAGACTCTAATAGATTCAGTGAGGAATTCATTTTCCAGCGCCAACCTTCAAATACTCTGGATTTTACTGCCCAAGATCTTCAGCTGACAAAAAGCGCTTGTTTTTTTTGCAACACCGGAATTGGGAGAATCAGACAAAATTTATTTGACTTCATCTGTCGTTGTGAAATCATGCTTATTCGGAATTTTTTCTGGAAAAAGCAAAGTCTGGGAGAGGGAAATTCTGGTGCTGGAACAAACTTTTATCCACATACAGGGGATAGGAAAGAAGACTGAGGACAGACTCTGGAATCGAGGGTTTCACACCTGGCAGGATTTTGTTGATCATAGGGGCACCATCTTTTCTGATTCCAGGGACCGAATCGTGCGGCAGGAACTGGAGGCTTCCATGGAACATCGGACGAATATCCGGTTTTTTGCGGAACGACTGTCATCAGGAGATATGTGGCGGATCTTTGATGCCTTCAAGACAAAGGCGGTCTATCTTGATATAGAGACAAGCGGGGGCTATCAGGGTATGGACGAGATAACGGTAATCGGACTTTACAATGGTGACACCGTTGAGACCTTTGTTAACGGAATTGATCTGGATGAATTCGAACTCGCAATCGCCAAATATGACCTGGTTATTACCTTTAGCGGTTCCAGCTTTGACCTGCCATTTATTCGTCGCTGGTTTCCGAGCATTTCATTACCTCTAGCCCACATCGATCTTCGGTTCTTGCTGAAAAGGCTCGGCTACAGGGGTGGGCTCAAGAAGATTGAGAAGGAACTCGGAGTTGTTCGTAACGCTGAAATCGATGGGATGAATGGATTCGAGGCGGTCATGCTATGGAAGGCCTATCAGTGGGGCGACAGAGATGCCCTTGAGACGCTGATCCAATATAATACCGCAGATATCGTTAATCTGGAATATCTGATGGAGATAGGGTACCGGAAGATGAAGGAACGGGCGTTGTCGGGTTTACAATATTAACATATTTAGAAGTGAAGCACCGTGAGAGGCCTCATCCAAAAATTTTGTGCCCTTGGAGGAATGCTGCTGGGACTCCCGTTACTGGGGGTTTTCCTGGCCGGTCTCCCGGTTGGACGGTACCTGGAATTCCCCCCCAGAACCCGATATCTGGATCACGCATCATTCTCTTGGGCTGCGTTTGCGGGCTACACTCTCCTGGTCCTTGCCATGGTTACACCCCTTCTCCTGA
>JABMQV010000378.1 GCA_013203065.1 Desulfobacteraceae bacterium
AATTCATTGTGAACGAAAAGGACAGCCGCAAGGGAAGAAATCCACAAACCGGAAATGATCTGCAGCTAGACGCGAGGAGGGTCGTGATATTCAAGTGCTCAGGCATATTAAGAAAAAAATTGAACAAAAAGAAAAAGAAAAGAAAATCATGACCATCGCCGCTATTAGAATATACTGCCCTGATCAAGAAATAACGAGATAGGTTAATGTCAAGAAAGTATCCTGAGTGCCCGTTGGTTAGTCATGAAAACTGCAGAGAGCGTGACAATCCCAAGGTTTGCGCAATTGTTAGAGAGGACAAGATCTGTCTCAAGAACAAAGGCAAGTAGGAGTCAGAACGAGACCATTTTTGTTTTTACTGGATAGAAAGGGAAATTAGTATAGTTTGTTAAGGATGTCCCCAAGTCCCAAGGAGGCTTATTTTTCGAAACTATAGAAAAAGGCGAGCTTGAGCCCGCCTCTTCAATCTCTAAAAGAGAACCTTTCCCCTCTATTATTCAACCATATCTTTCGCTTTCTTCAAGGGCCTGATTTTGACAACCTTCCGGGCCGGTTTGCCTTGAAGGCTGTCTCTTCCCCGGTAAACGGATGGATTCCCTTTTGTGCCTTTGTTGCTGGCTTTTTCTTGCCCTCAATCTTCATGAGTTCTGGCAGCGTGAATTGATCAGGGGAAGTTCTTGATGTGACGTTCGATCAGGATGCTGACGTAATATGGAATTTCTGATGGAAAAGGAGAAAACCTGTTTCCGATTTTCAGGCGACGTTTTGGTAGCCCCACCGCAAGGCCTCGAGGTTGAGGGGCAGGAAGTCTTCTTTGTTGTCCCGGACCATGGTCCTTGTGAGTTCGTCTTCGATCCGTTCCAGACCCAAGGCATCTGATTTTTTCAGATAGGCTCCCAGCATGAGGAAGTTGGCCGACTGGCTCGACCCCAGATCGGCTGCCTGCTGTGTGGCTGGAACCTGTACCAGTTCCACATCATCCCGATTCGGGGGTTCGGAGATGAGGGAAGAATCCAGGATGAGCAGACAACCCGGCTGGATTCGCTCGATAAATGAGTCGAGGGCGTACGTGCTCATGATTATCAAAGAGGAGGGTCTGTATATGAGCGGAGAGTGGATCGGTTGGTCCGAAAGGATTGTAGTGCCTTCACAGTCACCGCCTCGGACCAGGGTGGCGTAGGAGGGAAACCAGGTGACATGGGCGAATTCCTCCAGCCCGGCTCGCATCAAGACTTGTGTGGCCAGCAGAACCCCCTGACCTCCGAGACCTGCCATGATCAGTTCGTGGCGTCTCTTTCCCTTTTCACCTGAATGCTCTGTCATCCCAAAAATCTCCCACGGTTTTGAAAACGGTTGCCTGACGGCCTAAGAACGCCGTTGCCCAAGGTCTTGATCTTGGGTTAAGGTTGGGCTCCCCCGTCCGTTTCGTCTTTAAATACTCCCAAGGGGTATTCAGCTATCATTTTTTCTTCAATCCACTTCAGACTGTCCATGGGGGACATCTTCCACCCCGATGGGCAGGCCGAGAGGACCTCTACAAAGCCGTAGCCCAGGCCTTGCATCTGAATCCGCATGGCTTTTGCAATGGCCTTTTTTGTCTGGCGGACGTTTTTTACTGTGTTCATGGCGCAACGGGCCGAATAAACTACGCTGTGTAGGGATGTGACCAGTTCGGCCACGTGAATGGGATAGCCTTCCACATCCTCCCTTCGGCCGTATGGCGTGGTGGTGCTTTTTTGTCCGATGATTGTGGTCGGGGCCATTTGGCCGCCCGTGGTGCCGTAGTTGGCATTGTTGAGGAAGATGGTTGTCAAGTGCTCGCCGCGAGCCATTGCGTTGATGAGGTCGCCCATGCCGATGGCAGCCAGATCGCCGTCACCCTGGAGGGTAAATACGATTTTTTTGCCAAAATTCGCTGCCTTGACCCCGCTGGCGACCTCGGGCGCCCGTCCGTGCAGGGCGTCTATAAAATCAATATCCAGGTAGGCGTGGATGAATATGCTGCAGCCCACTGCGGACACGCCGATGATGTCGCCTTCGATGCCCAGTTCCTCAATGACTTCGGCCAAAAGCCTGGTCAACACGCCGTATTGGCAGCCCGGACAGTAGTGCCCCGGCTGGTTGACAATCAGTTTGGGTTGAAAACCGACCAGTTTTTCCTGGACCTCTCCGTTTACACCCATTGGCACACCTCCTCGTAAACTCGTTCGGGAAAGATCATCCCGCCCGAGCCCGACTGATGCCGCATCAAAGTGCCGACAAAATGGAGGGGCAGCCGGTCCCCGATTGCCAGGCGAACGTCTTCGATCATCTGACCCATGCTGTCTTCCACCACAACGACCCTGGCCCCTCGGGCCGTTTTTTTCAAGGCCTCCTCTGGAAAGGGCCACAAGGTGATTGGCCGGAAAAGGCCCCATTTTTTACCTTCTTTCCGTGCCCGCGCAACGGCCTCCAACGAAACCCTGGCGGTGGAACCATATGAGACCAACAGGGTTTCCGCATCGTCAGAAAAAGCAGATGCCCAGCGGACTTCCTGGTCTTTGATCTCCTGGTATTTTTCCTGAACCCTGGTCTGATAGGGAAGATATTGCCCCGGGAAAAGGAGCATGGTCGAAAAGACGTTTCGCCGGCCCCCTTTGGCCCCTTTTCCCTTGAGGGCCCAATCCTTTTCCGGGAGTGGCCCCAGATCCAGGGGTTCCCGTTTGATCTGCTCGACCATCTGTCCGAGGATGGCATCCATAAGGAGGATGACCATGATCCTGTAGGCATCGGCCAGGTGAAAGGCCGTCTGCACCAGTTCGTAGGTTTCCTGGACCGAATGGGGGGCCAAAACGATCTGATGGTAGCCCCCGTGACCGCCGCCTTTGACGGCCTGAAAATAGTCCATCTGGGCGGTCTGGGTGGTACCCAGACCGGGGCCGCCTCGCTGCACATCCACCAACACGGCGGGTAGTTCGGCCGCGGCAATGCCGGATACTCCTTCCTGCATGAGACTGAAACCCGGGCTCGAGGTGGAAGTCATGGCACGGACGCCAGCCGCGACCGCGCCATAAACCATGTTGATGGAACTGATTTCGCTTTCGGTCTGTTTGTAAATCCCGCCCAGTTTGGGCAGTTCAGCGGCCATGTATTCCGGGATGTCGTTCTGGGGGGTGATGGGATAGCCAAAGAAATGGCGGCAGCCCGCATCAATGGCTCCGTAACAGACGGCCCGGTTTCCGGTGCAGATCATTTTCTTGTTCATTTTCGATAAACCTCGATGGCGTAATCCGGACACATCAGCGAGCAGATACTGCACCCGGTGCAGGTTTCCGGTTCTTGAAACACGGCATAAAAATATCCCTTGGCATTGGTCTGTCCACCCATTTCAATACAGTTTTTTGGGCAGAAAACCTGGCAATACCCGCAGCCTTTGCAGAGTTCCGATTTAACAACGATTTTTCCTTTGGCCACTGTCATTTCCTTTTTTATTGGCGCACCATTTAAGACGCTCTAATCCGGGTTCGGGGCCTTTCACATGCAAAACTTACGCCCATGTAAAACCCTTTTGACATGGATTCAGTGATTCGGGGATTCTGGACCCAGTGAAATAGAAAACATAAAAGATATTTTACGGGGTAAAAATTGCCAATTATTGTTTAAGGATATTACTCGAGATCTTGAATTTTTTGACTTTTTCCCCGACAATCAAACTTGACAAACTCGTAAAAAGTCAGAAATGACCCGTTTTCGTC
>JABMQV010000379.1 GCA_013203065.1 Desulfobacteraceae bacterium
ACCTAGCGCGTCTACCAATTCCGCCACTTCGGCTGACATAAATTGTGTTGATCTATTTGATATAAAAGATTATAATAATAGGTTAACTTTGTCAATATCTAATATGGCTAATCGCCCACACAGTTGGCGTTCAAAGGTTCAGAGGTTCAAGGTTCCATTCTCGTTCAAGGACTAAATAATACCTCGGGAGCACTAATTCACATATGACGCTTATTTCCGATCTGGAACAACTCAAAGGACCGTTAAAAAACCCGGTCTTGACCATTGGAAACTTTGACGGCATGCACAAAGGCCATCTGGTCCTTTTTGATAAGGTAAAGGAGCGGGCCAAGGTCTTAGGGGGTCAATCCGTTGTTATGACCTTTGAACCGCACCCCATGAAGGTCATGATGCCCGGCAACGGCCCCCCGCTGATAACACCCATCCGGCAGAAATTGAGGCTGATTGAGGACACAGGCGTTGATGTCATCTTCTGCATCCCGTTTGCAAAGGAATTCGCCGCCATCTCCGCCAGGGACTTTGTCAAAGGCATCCTGGTGGACAAAATCGGGGTCAAGGAGATCGTGGTGGGGTACGATTATACCTTCGGCCACGGTCGTACGGGGAACATTCAACTCTTGAAAGAAATGGGCAGCCCTTTCGGTTTCACGGTCCATGTGATGGACCCGGTTCGTATTAATGATACCCTGGTCTCCAGCACCTCAATCCGAGAGCTGATTCGAGATGGAAACCTAAAAGAGGCAAAAAAGTTGCTGGGGAGGGACTATCAGATAAGTGGAACCGTGGTCAGAGGGAAAAACAGGGGAGACAGGCTCCTCGGTTTTTCCACGGCCAATCTGAAACTGATTGATGAACTGACACCCGCAGTGGGAGTTTATGCCGTGCGGGTCCATATTGATGGCCAAACCTGTTACGGTCTTACCAATATCGGATACAATCCCACCTTTGGAGAAGGCGCCTTTTCTGTGGAGACCCATGTGCTCGATTTCTCAATGGATCTGCTTGGGAAGACCATAAAGGTGGATTTTATCGAGTGGCTGAGAGATGAAAAGACCTTTAAATCCGCAAAGGAATTGGCCGATCAGATATGTAAAGACATCGTTCAGGCAAGGGAATTATTCAGATAAATTGCTTGACAACTACCGAGCGTATTTTATTATTCAAAGGCCCAAATTCGTGCGAATTTCTTACTTCGATCTCCAGATATTATACAACAGATGAACAACACATTGCTGACATTTCCGAAGGGCGGTGTGCACCCTCGCGAATCAAAGGAATTGACAGAACACCTGCCCATAGAAACGCTCCCCGTCCCCGAAGAGGTGGAAATCCTGCTAAGCCAACACTTCGGCGCACCATGTGAACCGTTGGTCAAGAAAAAAGATCAGGTCGCCGAAGGTGATGTAATCGGGGAAGTGGAGGCAGGCCTCGGGGCCAGTATCCATGCGAGCGTTTCAGGAAAGATAAAAAATATCGCCGCCTCTGCAAACCCCGTATCCATCAGTTCCCCATCCATTTTTATTCAGACCGACCCTGAGGCCAAACCAAAGGTGAATACCCCCTGCAATTGGAATGACCTTTCAAGAAAAGAACTCCTTGGGAGGGTCAAAAACGCCGGCATTGTCGGGATCGGGGGGGCCGGCTTTCCCACCCATGTGAAGCTCTCCCCGCCGCCCGAGGCCGAGGTGGACACCCTGATCCTGAACGGAGCGGAGTGCGAACCGTATCTCACCACCGACCATCGCACAATGCTTGAACATCCCGAGGAGGTTATTGAAGGCGCCAAAATCATCCTGGCCATCCTTGGGATAGAGAAATGCCACATCGGAATAGAGGCAAACAAATCCGATGCCATAGAGAAAATGAAAAGGGTCTCCCGCGAGATCTCTTCAAATGGCTTTCGAATCTCCATAGACCCCTTAACGGTCAAGTACCCGCAGGGATCGGAAAAGCAGCTTATCGAAAGCATCACCGGCAGACGTGTCCCGGGTTTCGGGCTGCCGTTCGACGTGGGGGTAATCGTTCAGAACGTGGGCACTGCCCGGGCCATCTATGAGGCAGTGGTCCTGAAAAAGCCCTTGTATGAAAAGGTCGTCACCATATCCGGCCGCGGCATAGAGCGGCCCGCCAACTTGCGGGTGAGGATTGGGACCAAGCTGAGTGATATTGTGTCATTCCTGGGCGGGACAAGGCCGGACCTGGCCAAGGTGGTCATGGGCGGTCCCATGATGGGATTTGCCATACCGACGCTTGACATTCCGGTCACAAAGACCACATCCGGTGTCCTTTTCCTAACAAACGATGAAATCGACACCAATCCCCATGGTCAGTGTATCCGTTGCGGATGGTGCCTGGATGCCTGCCCCATGGGACTCTCCCCCAATGAAATCGGTATCTATGTGGAAGGTGGACGTGCTGAAGAGACTTCACAGTTTGGTCTGTTTGAGTGTTTTGAGTGCGGCTGTTGCGCATACGCCTGTCCAGCCAAACGGCCCCTGGTACAATTCATCCGGCTTGCCAAAATGAAGGCCAGGAAATAGCGTCATGGAGGACTGAAGCCATCGAAGAACAGGCAAAAAACGGTGCCCTTTCCGAGAGCAAAAATCCTTTATGGACGGTCTCTGTCTCTCCCCACATAAAGAGCGGGGAGTCGGTGGAAAGGATCATGTGGACCGTTGTGGGCTGTCTCCTCCCGCCCCTTATCCTTTCTGTCTTTATCTTCGGCTTCCAGACCCTCATTATCACACTGGTAAGTGTGGGGGCCTGTGTGGCCACCGAGGCCGTCACCCAGAAGCTCTTCCATCGCCCCATCACAATCAGAGACGGAAGTGCCGTCATTACAGGGCTCCTGTTGGCGTATATAATTCCTCCCGGGGTTTCCTATTGGACTCCCGTCCTGGGGGCCGTCATGGCCATATACGTAGCCAAACACCTGCTGGGCGGAATCGGGTTTAATATATTCAATCCTGCCCTTATTGGAAGGGCCTTCCTCGTCGCCACGTTTCCCGTGGCCATGACCTCGGCCTGGCTCCCCCCCATTCGAGACGTTTCCATCTTCAAATATATGGGTCCGGGGATAGATGCCATATCCACTGCCACGCCCCTCTATGTACTCAAGCATTACGGTATTCAGGCCGTGATAGAGAAGTTTGGGTCCATGTCCTCCATTTATGGCGATTTCTTTATCGGCTGGAGGCCGGGGTGTATTGGCGAAACTTCGGCGCTCCTGCTCCTGCTTGGAGGCCTTTACCTCCTCTACAAAAGGTACATCACCTGGCATATCCCGGTATCCGTCATCATCACCATTGCGTTTCTTACCTGGGTGTTTGGCGGAGAAAAACTATTCACGGGCAATCCCCTGCTGGCCATTCTCTCAGGAGGGGTAATGCTCGGGGCATTCTTTATGGCCACCGATTATGTGACCTCCCCGACCCAGCCGGCCGGGAAACTCATTTTCGGGGCAGGGATAGGTGCCCTGACTGTCCTTATCCGATTTAAGGGGGGGTATCCGGAAGGGATCTGTTATGCCATCTTGCTTATGAACCCCATGGCACCGGCCCTTGAGGGCTGGTTTCGCCCCAAACGTTTTGCCCCGGAAAAAGGTGCCGTCAGATGAGAGAAATCATCCGGATAACAGTGTCCCTCACCGTCTCCTGCTTGATCGCTGCCCTGGTGATGGGGTCGGTCTTTATCATCACCGACAAGGCAAAACGGCACAATGAGCAGCTCAATATCCAGCAGACCATGCTCGGTCTCCTGGGATATGGAAAGGACAACCCTGTGCCATCCGACCTGGAGTTTTACACCATCTATCGTTACATCATTGAGGATGGGGAGATTAAGACCGTTGGATATATGGTCCCGGTGGGGGCTGGGGGCAAGGAGAGCTATGAACTGGTGACCATGAATTTGGCAGGGCAATTCGTTGATCGAATCAGTTTAGACATTACACCCGAAAGTGCCTCCGAACCTCCGGAGCGCAAATCAGCGTTGACGTCCGTACTAAAGCCGCCCAAGAAATTTGTCTATGCCGACGCCACGATCATTGCAGAACGGGGAGACAAGCGCCTGGCCTATCTTCTCCCCGGAGAATTCCCAGGGTTCAAGACCTTTATCCATGTGATGCTGGCGCTGGACCCCACTTTTACCATCATCGGACTGGATATCACGGAACATGAAGAAGACCCCGGGCTGGGGGGAGAAATCCAAGAGGATTATTTCAAAAATCAGTTCAAGGGGAAATCCTTTGAAAGAACCAAAAATCTCACCGTCGTAAAGGAACCCCTCCCGGACGAATACAAAAAATATCTGGAAGCCGGCAAGGGAGAGGGGCTATCCAAAGGGGTCGTCGATGCCATAAGGACCCAATATCTGGACCGGGATATCTATTCCCTTACCGGTGCAACCATCTCCAGTAAGGCCGTCACGAATGGTGTAAAAAACATGATCAACAAATTTGCCTATCGCTTGAACATACTGGATAGTGTAATTGAACGTCAGCACATCCCGGTCGCCTTTTAGGGGGAGAAAAGAAATTGCCGGCCACTACCAAGACAAATCCTCAGCTGTTATTTAATGGAATACTGGGCGAGAACCCCATTTTCCGTCTGGCCCTCTCCATGTGTCCGGCGGTTGGAATAAGCACAACCGTCATGAATGGCCTCCTGCTGGGGATCGCCGTCTTGTTTGTCCAGGTATTTTCCAGTTGCACCATTGCTGCCATCAAAAACCATATCCACCCCCGGATCCGCATCCCCACCTATACCCTTACCATTGCAACGTGGGTAACCGTCATTGACCTGGTCCTTGCCGCTTACGTGCCTGAGGCCTATAAACAGATGGGCATCTTTGTCAAACTGATCGTGGCCTTCGCCATAATTACCATGCGGTTGGAGACATTTGCCTGCAAGAACTCCGTCAACGCCTCCTTTTGGGACGGTCTGGGTATGGGGCTCGGGTTTCTGTTCGGGATGATGGCCCTTGGGTTCGTAAGAGAATTGCTGGGGATGGGGACCGTTTTCGGATACGATATCCTGGGGTTCCGGCCACTCCTTTTCTTTATCCTGCCTGCCGCCGGTTTCTTTTGCGTGGGTTTTATGATGGCCATGTTCAATTATATAGAAATCGCTGTTAACCGGAAAAAACGGGCTAGAACGTCATGAAGATTAATAGCCGCACCCTCTTCACTCTGAGCGCATTGGTTCTCCTGTGTCTCTTTTTGTTGACCGGGTGCAGGCAGGAACATCGCTTTATTAAAAAAACGGCATTCAAAGATGCGAACAGTATCGTGATTACCTTTGCGGGACCGGTTGACGAGGGATGGGCAAAAGATATCTCCAAATATACTGTTTATGAGAAACCGGATCCCGACATCAAGCTCAAGATCACACAAGCGGGTCTAAGCCACGACAAAAAGACGGTGACCTTGCGCTTTGAAGGGAACCTGAATCAGGACCAGCCCCATATGCTCGCCATGAGCCAAATCACATCCGAAGGGAGGTCCCTGGGGTCCGCCTTTGTGAGCGTCAAGAAGCTCTATTTAGGGTATCTCTTTTCAGTGCTTATTGGAGCGATGATCATCAATAATTTTGTCTTTGCAAAATATCTGGGGCTATGCGTGTTCTTCGGGACTTCACAAAAGAAATCCACTGCCATCGGGATGGGGATTACGTTCACCATTGTCATGGTTTTCAGTGCAATGATGGCATGGTTCCTCTATCAGTTCGTCCTGAAACCCTATCGGCTCGATTTCCTTGAGATAGTGGTATTTATCGGTCTGGTTTCTCTTTCGGTCCAGGCGGTTGACACCATCCTGCGGAAGGTCAATCCCATGCTTTTTAAGGCGTTCGGGGTCTACCTGGTCCTGGTGATTGCCAATTGTATCATTATCGCTGTCCCTTTGACCCTTGCAGCCAATGGATATAATGCCATGGAGAGCCTTATGCTGGCCTTTGGCGCAGGAATGGGGTTTTTGATCGCCCTCTTTCTCATGTCCTCTGTGAGGGAGAGGCTTGAACTGGCCAATGTCCCCCGGTCCTACCGGGGGCTCCCCATCGCCTTTGTGGTTGCAGGTCTCTTTGCCCTGGCTTTTTTGGGCTTTTCCGGTATGTCGATTTTTTGATACTGGATACGTCATGCGTCAACCGTGAAAGGTGACGCGTGATAGCGGAGGCCGGTTGTTCGTTACTCGTTACTCGTTATTGTTATTTGAAACTTGAAACGTGATGCTGGATAATTGAGTAAATATGGATAGACGTAAGCCATGGATCCAACACTTGTAAAACTGGCCCTGGGTGGCCTGGCCGTCTTGGGCTGTATAGGCATCTTTTTCGGCATTGGGCTTGCCTTGGCAGCCTATAAATTCGCCGTGGAGGCCAACCCAAAAGTGGAAGAGGTCCTGGAAGTCCTGGCGGGTGCCCAGTGAGGGGGGTGCGGCTTCCCTGGATGTGAAGCATATGCCGAAGCGGTCGTCAATGAACCTGATGTCGCCCCAACCCTCTGCTTCCCGGGCAAGGCTGAGGTGGCCGAGATGGTTGCAGAGATATCGGGCAAGAAAATGGCTGCCGTGGAAGATATGGTCGCCGCTGTTCGCTGTTCAAGGATTGAGGGCAGGGTTCAGAAAAAACTGGCCTACATCGGGTATGATTCATGCACTGCCGCCAACCTGGCCTTTGGGGGACCTGCTGCCTGCCGGTATGCCTGCGTAGGGCTGGGGGAATGTGCCCAAAGCTGCCCCTTTGACGCTATCACCCTGGTGAACGATTTTCCCGTGGTGGCTACCGGGCTCTGCGTGGGCTGCGGTACCTGTGTCCGCACCTGTCCCAAGGGCATCATTGAGCTCATGCCTGTGAAGGCCAGGGTGTGGGTCCCCTGCAGCACCAAAGATCCGGGCAAGGCGGTCAAGCAGGTTTGTGAAGTCGGGTGTATCGCCTGTAAGATGTGCGTCAAATCATGTCCTGCAAAGGCTGTAAGCCTGGAGGACAGCGTCGTACAGGTTGACCACCAAAAATGCATGGACTATGGTCCGGAATGTGAGGAAATATGTGTGGAAAAGTGCCCGAGAGATATCTTCAGACATTACCGGATCACTGAAGAGACTGAGCGACAAATTCATACGGCAGCAGCTTAGTCCCTGGAACAGCATCAAGGGTTTTTCCAATTTCTTAGATTGAAAAATTCCCATAAGCAAGGAGGAATAATATAATGGAAAAGATGAACACCTTACCTAACACGGGGGGGCCCATGAATCGAAGGGCCTTTTTGAGGCTATCCGGTCTCCTTGGCCTGGGGGTGGCTTCTGGCGGGATCGTACCTGCCGCGGCCGAGGCGGTCAAATTCAATGGCAAATTGTATAAAATCTCAAAGACCAGGCTGGCCATGGGCACATTTGTCTCCATGACCCTTATCCATCCCTCCCGGGATGAGGCGCAAGCGGCTATGGGATTGGCATTTGAGGAGATCGACCGGCTGACTCGGACCATGAGCCGTTTTGATGATACAACCGCAGTTGCCCAACTAAACAAGGAAGGGCGCCTCAGTGACGTCCCCCCTGAAGTTGCCCAAGTGGTTGCCCGGGGACTGGGCTATTACCGGCTGAGCCGGGGGAACTTCGATATCTCTGTCAAGCCCATAGTAGATCTCTTCAGGGAAACGTTCGACTCCGGAAAGGACACCCCGCCCTCCGAGAGCGAAGTAGATAAGGCCCTGGTGCTTGTGGGTTCGGATATGATTGAACTGGACGGCCGTACCCTCCGGTTTCGGAAGCCGGGAATGGGGATTACCCTGGATGGTATTGCAAAGGGCTACATTGTTGACAGGGCCTCCCAAATCCTGACAAAGCATAATATCCGGAATCACCTGATTAATGCCGGCGGTGATATCAGGACAACGGGCCTCAGCCGCGGCAAGAGACCATGGACCATTGCCATTCAGGACCCCAAGAAACAGAAAAAGTATCCTGATATTATAAAGATGACTGACGGGGCCGTTGCCACCTCCGGGAACTACGAGGTCTATTTTGATCGGGAGAAAATGTTCCATCACATCGTGAACCCCGACACGGGCCGTTCGCCGGAGGCAAGTACCAGTGTGTCGGTCATTGCCGACACCACCATGGACGCGGATGCCCTTTCCACCAGCGTATTTGTGATGAACCCCGTCCGGGGGACGCGTTTTATCAACACGCTTCCAAGGTGTGAATGCCTTGTGATTGCCAGGGGTGGTGAGAAGTTCACGTCCGCAGGGTGGAAGAGCGCGGCCACATAAGGGACTGGATCTTCTCAGTCAGCGGATAGACGCTCGGGGGGGTAATTGCAGACAGGGCAATCCCCCCCGTTTTTTTTGACAGGGCCTCGGCCCTCACATCGCTAAGGAGATCTGCCTTGTTGAGGACCAATAGGGTAAGGATCTCCCTCAAATCCATATCCATCAAGACCTCCTCAACGACCATTATCTCCTCCTCCGATCGTGGGCTGGAAGCATCAACCACGTGAAGGAGTAAGTCTGCATCATGAAGTTCCTCCAGGGTTCCGGCAAAGGCCTCCATAAGGCTTTTGGGGAGATTTCTGATAAACCCAACCGTGTCGGTAATAATCGCCTCCCGCTCGCGTGGGAACCGCAGGCGCCGGCTGCTGGGATCGAGCGTTTCAAAAAGACGATTCTTGACGCTGA
>JABMQV010000380.1 GCA_013203065.1 Desulfobacteraceae bacterium
GGATAGGTGATGCCAATACGCCCGCGATACCTGCCAGGGCCGAACCGATAGCAAAGACAAGCCACCATATGCGATTCATGTCAATACCCAACGCGCGGACCATGAGCGGGTCTCGAGTTCCGGCCCGGATTATCAGCCCCAGATTCGTTTTCTCCAGGAAAATCCACAGAAAGATGCAAATCACTACGGTGATTGCAATCACGAAGAGGCGATAGGAAGGGAAATAGAAGATGCCGAAAAGCTCCACTGGCATGCTGAGCAGTTCCGGCGCGCTGAAGGGCTGGTCCGAAGTCCCCCAAAAGATTCGCACAATTTCTACCATGACGAACAGGAGACCAAATGTCAGAAGAAGCGGATAGTTGATGTCGCGGCCGTAAAGGGGACGGATGAGCCATCTCTCCACAATCAAGCCATAGCCGCCCATCACGAGAGGGGTTACCACGAGGGCGAGCCAGAAGTTGCCTGTCAGGGCAACCACGGCTACCCCTATATAAGCCCCCCACATATACATGGCGCCGTGAGCGAAATTCACCACCGTCAGCAATCCAAAGATGATTGACAGACCCAAGGCGAGCAAGACGTAAAGCATACCGAGGGACAAACCGGTGAAAACCTGCATAATAATAACGGTGGCATCCATAAGACCCGCAACTCCTTTTGGTTGACCCCGCCCCTCCAGGGGCGGGGTCAACGCTATATGCCAACTACTTTTTTAACAGACCAGCTCTGTCAGGCTTGTTGGGGTTCATTCCCACCTCAATGCAGGTCCTTAAGAGTCGTTCGTCGGCACCTGACACCGTGGATATAAGGTTAAAGACATCATATTTGGCCTTGGCCTTTTTTGAGCCAATGATGAAGACATCTTGCTGCGACTGATGGTCACACGGACGCCACCATTGCTTGCCCTTATAGTTATCGTATGTTCGGCCCTCAATCGCCTCAGCGATGGCCACCGGGTCAAAGCTGCCAGCCCGATTGACACCCGTCAGCAGTTCTTTAACCCCGCTGTAAGCGAAACCCGCATAATCGATAGGGGGACGATTGTTAACTTTGCGGAAGGCCTCAACAAATTTCTTTGCCGTAGGATGATTACTCTCCCAGTAAAATGATGTGCCACCAACAACTCCTTCATAGGGTTGCCAACCGGCCCCAAGTCTGGAAGACATCAGCATGATGGGACAAACGAGCTGCATCTTTTTCTTCAAGCCAAAGGCCGTGGCCTGCTTGATGGAATTAAGCTGGTCTTTCCCGAAATTGTCCATAAAGAGCACGTCAGGCTTGGCGGCCAGGATGCGCGGCATATACGAAGAATAGTCGCTGGTACCCAGTGGATGCTTGGTTTCCCCCACATTTTCGACACCAAACTCCTTGCCCTTGCGTTTGAAACCATCTGTCATCTGCCAGCCGTAGGCATAATCCGAGGTCAGGTAGTACCACCGCTTGCCGAAGTTCTTCGCCGTATACTCTCCCACGGCCTGGGTGGTCATGTGCGGATTCATGGCTTCATGATACGTGTAAACGCTGTTATCTTGCCTTTGCGTAATCTCGTTGGACTGGCTTACAGAGATGTAAGGTATACCGTGCAGTTTGCACTGCTCGTTGACGGCCAGCTGGTTGGACGCTGAAAGACAACCAGTCATGAGCTCAACCTTTTCGCTTTCAATGAGTTCTTTGGCACGCCGCGCTGCTTCATCAGCCTTGAGCTTGGTATCACGAGTGATGAGTTCTACCTTGCGGCCCAGAACACCGCCCTTGGCGTTGATCTCAGCAACCGCCAGTTCTGCCCCGGCCTTCTGGTCTAATGCTTCGGTTCCGTAAGGCCCAGTGAAGGGCAAAGGGCAACCCAACTTAATAGGTCCTTTTGCAGCAAGTGCCCGGCCGGGGATGAAATGAAACCCTCCAACAGCCGCTGCGCCCGCCATCATGCCGGTTGTCTTGATAAAGGTACGCCGGTTCATTCCCTTACCTTTTTTCCTCCCATTCTCGTTCTTCAGGTCATCCATGATCTCATCCTCCTTAATTCTCTAAAGGTTATTAGAAGTTGATCATCCAGCTCCACCCAGCAAGGAAGCCTCAGCTCGGGGCATCCGGCCACCCTCCTGTAATTGAAGCGCCAATAGCTTAGCACAAATCGAAGATCTGGATCATTATCCGAGACCCTTGAAAAATACTCAATTTTGGTCTCATGACCGCAGCCTTAATCAATGTCTTCCGGTTGCGACTCTATGTTCGGCTCTATAGCCTTGAGACCATTGCGCAAGTGTTTCCGCAGAACTCTCTTGGCGGCACTCCTATCGCCCTTTCGTAGCGCCTTCAAAATCAATTCGTGCTCCTGGTTGCCCTTGATGACGTTGCTTTTGTCTTCAGAGAAAATGCGTAAATAAGGTCCGGTGCTGTTCCATAACCCTTGTAAAATTTGGTAAAGGCGTAACGATCCTGACATTTCATGGAGTTTCATATGGAAGGCCCGGTTGAGATTAAACCACTCCACCCCGGTTACATCGGGTTTTGACATTTGCCGATGGAGTTCCTCCAAGTGCCTCAACCCCGATTCGTCTTTACGCTCGAAACATTTTAGTAGCGCCATCTCTTCCAGGGGGATTCTAATGCTGTAAATGTCATAAAGCTCAGATCGCGAGAGTTGACTGGCTACAATTCGCTTATTGGAATTGAAGCTGACCATGCCCTCGGCCTCGAGCTGCCGGAGCGCTTCCCGCACCGGCATGGTACTCACGCTCAACCTCTCAGCCAGCTTTCTTATATTTATGTGCTCTCCAGGCTCAATTTCACGTTCCAGGATGGCCTGCCGGACGGTCTGGTACACCATGTTCTGTAAGGACTGTCTTTTGAGTGGGGTTCTTAAGATCATATACCTTTTGTTCTCGTCCGGTTACTGTAAGTTTTTGCTCAATCCGGAATTCTTAAGGGGGATTTTGCGAAGAATTGAGCAAAAAGATTTGATCTGATATCAAATATATCATATCATACTTGCCCTCGCTATCATATGCTTTCTACCCTGTCAACAGGTTTTTTGAACTGGGAGAAAATTTCTTCTGCCGGATCTTAACTGCTGAGCTCGAAATCCTCAGTACCCATCTGTTATATTGTCTGTAATATTAACAATTAATAGCTGTAGATGGCAATAGGTTCTGAACCTACACATCTGATTTGAGACGGTGAGGGTGAAAGAGGATCTGTGCGTTAAGACAATGATAGTGTTTGTCGCTATCCGCTGAATGCTTGAGCTAAAATAGAATAATAGAACTGGGGTATGCTACTTGACTCCAGTAAACACAGGTTGTAGTGTCCCTCTTCATGGAGGAAGCTTACCCACTGAACTTGCTCGAGTTTGAGGATCGGTTTAGCGCCGAGGCCAGATGTATCGAATACCTGCCGGAGGAAGGGAGAACCCAGTTCATTAGGTCCGATTCAATTGAGTCTTGCACCGGCGAGAATGCGGATAGAATCTTGGGCATCCGAAAACACTAAAACTTTTTTTGACGCTGAGGTGATGCAGATGAGTATTAAGAAAATCTCTGACTACCCCCATCTTAACAGCCGTCAGGTGCCTGAGGACTCATACTATGAGCGGCGCGCCTTGTTAAAGGCGATAAATTTTGATGACGAAGATTTGAATCGACCTTTTATTGCTGTGGCAAATTCTTGGAATGAGTTCGTCCCGGGACATTTTCACCTGAAAAAACTGGCCGAAGCAGTCAAAATTGGCATCTGGCAGGCGGGGGGGATGCCGATTGAGTTCAACCACATTGCTCCATGCGATGGCCTATCTGATGGGACTGTGGGTATGCACTGGATTCTGCCCAGCCGGGACATCATGGCTGCGTCAATTGAAATGATGGTTCAATCGCAGAGGGTAGACGGGATCGTTTCATTGTCGACTTGCGATAAGGTCGTTCCGGCCCAACTGATCGCTCTCGCACGGATAAATCTTCCTGCAATAATGGTGACCGGCGGGTCAATGCTTTCGGGAAGATTTCAGGGGGAAAAGATCCAGGCTCAGCACATTAACGAGATGTATCCTGTCTGGAAGGACGGCAAGTTGACCGACGCCGAGTTTAAGCAAGTTGAGGATAACGTCTGCCCCACCTGCGGGGCCTGCTGCATAATGGGCACCGCTCACACCATGTGCTGCATGGCAGAAGCCATGGGCATGTCTTTACCGGGCAATGGGACAGGAATAGCGGTCAACGCCTCGATCTACCGTCTGGGTAGAGCTGCAGGGCGAAAGATCATGGAGCTTGTGGAGAAGAACATTCGTGCTAGAGATATCATGACCAAGGAATCGATCGAAAATGCGATGATTGTCCATTCAGCCATTGGCGGGTCAACTAACGCGGTAATTCACATTCCCGCGATCCTTCATGAGTTGGGAACTGAAATCCCCTTGAACCATTGGAACGAGATAAGCAAAAAAGCACCTCATTTGGCGAACATAACAGCTGGTTCCCGATATACGATGGAGGATTTTGGTCAGGCGGGAGGTATTCAAGCTGTGATGAAAGAACTAAAATCCATGTTGAACCTTGATGCCCTCACGTGCACTGGCAGTTTGCTTAAACAAAACCTCCAACTCGCTAAGAATTTGGACCCAGATGTGATCCGGTCGCTTGATAATCCAATTTATCTTGAAGGTGCTATCGCCGTTCTTAAAGGAAATCTCGCTCCTAATGGCGCTGTTGTCAAGCAAACGGCAGTAGCTCCTAATATGATGAGCCAACGAGGACCGGCCAAAGTGTTTGATAGCGAAGATGATGCCAAAGAGGGCCTTCTCGCTGGTCGGATAAGGCCCGGGGATATAGTTGTAATACGATATGAAGGTCCCAAAGGGGGCCCCGGAATGCGCGAGATGTACACCTTCCAGAC
>JABMQV010000381.1 GCA_013203065.1 Desulfobacteraceae bacterium
CGTCCGACAAAGCCGATTGCCTTGACCCCAAATCGTCCCGTGCAAACGTTGACACAGCGCCCGCACAGAATACAGTCACTGTTCCGAAAGGGATAGCGGACCTCCTTTACGCCGCAGCGCAGGGCAACGTCCTGAATCGCGCGGGAGTTAGGGGCCTCTGCAACGATTAGCTCTGCGATGTTGCGACGCAGTTTCCTGACTTTTTCCGTATTGCTCAAGATGACCATGTCTTCCTTCACGAGCAGAGTGCAGGAAGTAGTGATTTTTGACCGCCCATTCACAACATGTTCCACGATGCAGAGGCGACAGGCACCAATATCTGAAAGATATGGAACACGACAGAGATGGGGGATGCAAATACCGTAGTCGAGAGCGGCATCAAGCACACTTGACCCTTTCGGCGCGCGAATAATCATGCCGTCAATTTTTATAGCTACACGCTGAATCATATTACACCTCGCTATTTAACTTGAACTGCTTCAAAATTGCATTCACTCCTGCAGATCCCGCACTTCTGGCATAACTGTGGATCGATTTTATGCGGCTGTTTCTTCTTTCCACTGATTGCCTCGTGAGGACACTCCCGCTTGCATATACCACAACTCGTGCATATCTCAGGATCTATAGAATATGTGATTAAGGCCTGGCACACACCGGCCGGGCACTTTTTGTGGCCAATGTGTGCATCGTATTCATCCCGAAAATATCGCAACGTTGAGAGAACGGGATTGGCTGCTGTCTTGCCCAATGCGCATAAAGCCGTTTCGCTCACAGTGTTGGCAAGGTCTTCCAGAAGGTCTATTTGTTCAGGAGTGCCACGACCTTCTGTTATATCTGTTATGATCTCCAGCATGCGGTCGATCCCCAGGCGGCAGGGCACGCATTTTCCGCACGACTCGTCCTGCAGAAATGCAAGAAAGTACTTTGCCACATCTACCATACAGGTTTCTTCATCCATCACCACAATGCCGCCGGAACCTATCATCGAGCCCGCCTCGGCAAGTGCATCGAACTCCAGAGGAAGGTAGAATTTGTCAATGGGAAGGCATCCTCCGGAGGGACCGCCGGTCTGAACCGCTCTAATAGACTTGCCTGTTGGACCTCCGCCGACATCAAATACAACGGTCTGGAGAGTCGTCCCCAGTGGTACCTCCACAAGCCCCGTGTTTTTTATGCGACCGGTGAGCGCAAGGATCTTGGTTCCTTTGCTGTTTTTTGAGCCCTTAGAAGCAAACCACTTTGAACCGTTCAGGACAATAGAAGGAATATTGGCCCATGTTTCAACATTATTCAGTACGGTCGGTTTGTGCCAGAGACCGTCAACCACGGTGTGGATGTCCTTTGGCCGGGGCTCTCCCACTTTGCCTTCCAGAGAAGCCATAAGCGCTGTTGATTCACCGCAGACAAATGCGCCTCCGCCCCGGGCTATTTCAACGTCAAAGGAAAATGATGTTCCCAGTATGTTCTCGCCCAGGAGCCCGAATTCCCTGGCCTGCTGAACGGCCACACGGATATGCTCCACCGCCAGAGGGTATTCGTTACGGACGTAGACATACCCCTCTTGCGCAGCAACGGCCCACGCGCCGATCATCATACCCTCTAGAACCAGGTGAGGGTTCCCTTCCAGGACACTGCGGTCCATGTATGCGCCGGGATCACCTTCGTCCGCGTTGCAGATGACATATTTCTCGTCACCCGGTGCTTCCATGCATTCAGCCCACTTGCGGCCCGTGGGAAAGCCGCCCCCGCCCCGACTCCGCAAACCAGAGGCTTTGACCTCTTTGATGATCGCCTCCGGGGCCATCTCCGCAAGGGTTTTTGAGATCGCCGAATACCCGCCGATAGCGATATAGTCTTCGATAGAACATGGATCAACCTGTCGATTCTGGGCCAATAACTGGCGATCCTGTGAACGGTAGAAGGGAATCTCCGACTCGGTCTGGATGGTCTTGCCGGAAACCGGGTCCGTGTAAAGCAACCGTTCAATGACTTCACCATTACAGACGGTTTTGGCAATGATCTCCTGGGCGTCATCGGGCATGACGTGGCAATAGAATATGTTGCCCGGTTCTACGACAACGATGGGGCCTTGCTCGCAAAAACCGTGACATCCCGTGGCGCGCACGAGGATTTTCTTTTCCAATCCCTGCTTAGCCAATTCGTCCTTGACCGTATCGATGAGTTCACGGGAACGTGATGCTTGACACCCGGTCCCCCCGCACAAGACAAGGGCTGTGTTGAAGCTTTTTCGGAAATTCTGGAACTCCTCCCGAAGGGCTTCCAAATCACTGATGGTATTGATTTTTCTCATGCGAACCTTCCTCCGTTGGGCGACTAGCAAGTGTCCCTATTAGTTTGCGTAGCTTACCGGGATTCATATGATGATGGCATGATCCGTTTTCAGTAACCACCGGCCCAAGTGCACAAGCGCCAAGGCAGTTCACATGTTCAATACTGAAAAGCCCATCCTCCGTCGTTTCACCGGGAGTAACGCCGAGTTGCCCGATAGCCTGGTTGAGAACCATTTTTGCACCACGCACATGACATGCTGTGCCGGTACAGACCGTGACCACGTTCTCGCCGCGGGGTTTCAATGAAAAGGCCTTGTAGAAAGACACAACGCCATATACTTCCGTGAGGGGTACACCCAGCTCTTTTGATATGGCCCTCATAGCCTCTTCAGGGATATATCCATATTGTTCTTGTACATCCTGAAGCACTTCAATGAGTTGATGGGGCTGACTCCTGCGTCCTTCCAAGATTGAGGTAAGTTTTAAATGCGTCATGGGAACCTCCTTTGGTTGAGCATTTTTTTGTTGACAGGATATAGCGTATACGGCAGGATGTATTGAGTAAATACACTAAAAATGCCGTCATAATGCCCATAATATATAGGTCCTATTAGTGCCCATTTGCTGCCCATATAATACCTATTTAAAATAGGTTAAAAGGAAAATCCCCATGCCTAAACGAGAGTTCCCATTGCCGCGGACCCCAAGTACAAGTAAGGATTTTCAAGCCTCAAACAGGGACCTTTTTCGTCTCTGGCGAATCCCCTTTAATAATGAAATCGAACCTTCAAAACTTTTGATTGCCCTTCGCGAACGGATAAAGGAATTGAACTGCCTATATGGGATAGCGCGACTGGCTGAACGTCACCCCGATTCCATTGAAGATTTGTTGCGAGATCTTGTGAACTTCTTGCCTTTCTCATGGCAGCATCCGGAGATCACGTGCGCCAGGATTGTGTTCAAAGGCGAAACATACAAAAGCAAAGGGTTCAAAGTCACAAAATGGAGACAGTTGTCACGAATTCTTATGTATAATGAACCGGTGGGTGAAGTCTCCATCTTCTATCTTGAAGAACGTCCACCGGCGGATGAGGGGCCGTTTCTCAATGAGGAACGCGCTTTATTGGATGAATTGGCTGAACGAATCGGCAGTACGGCGATGCGGATTTCTGCCGAACTGGAATTGCAGGAGACTAACAAGCAGTTGACCCTGGAACGAAAGGCGTTGCAGGAGGCGAACGCGGCTCTTCGGGTTGTTTTGGCAAGGTTCGAGGAAGAAAAACAAGGTATATATATGAATGTGCAGACGAACGTGGATAAGATTCTGATGCCGATTTTGCATGCACTGGCTTTGGATTTGCCCCAAACCCAGAGGAACTACATAGATATGTTAAGGACCAACCTGGAGGAGATCGTGTCACCGTTCGTAAGCGATTTGTCGAGGATTTACCTTTCGCTGACCCCGACAGAAGTCAACATCTGCAATATGATTCGAAGTGGATTGCAGACCAAAGAAATCGCTAAGATTCGAGGTGTATCAACAGCTACAATTAACCGCCACCGGGAACATATCCGCCGGAAGCTCAAGATTACCAACAGCGATATCAATCTTATGACATACCTGCAATCAAGCATGTGGAACAAAGATTGAGGAAGATGGGGCAGGTCTTGAAATATCAGCTATTCCTGTCTACCACCTTGCCGATTGAATAATGCAAATCCAAATGATGCCCTATTTGGGTTAGCGTAGATCCGAAGTCCTTGTGTGTGCAACCAATAGTTCAAAAGACCCGAAACAACATTACATATGCAAATCTTCAAAAATTCGACGGACGTTAAACAGAAC
>JABMQV010000382.1 GCA_013203065.1 Desulfobacteraceae bacterium
ATGGCTTTCTGGGCTTTGTTCATCTGTATCCCCAGTGTTTTTTGCATCCTCATAGGAGAACATTCCTCCCTGCTCGGCCATCACCCTCTTCAGATGATCATTAATCAGCATCCTGATAGATCCTCGACGTTCCTCGACAAATCCCCTGTTTCCACGTTTTTGATCCGCGGTCGGGGTTGGGCTTCCGTGCCTGACCGCGATGGTGCTCGTGTCGGATGCATCGAGAACGGCCTGTTTTACATTAGGATGGGCAGGACACTCCTTCGTGGCCATGAAACGGGTACCCATGTAGATGCCTTCCGCTCCCAGAGAGAGGGCTCCTACAAATCCCCTGGCATCTATGACCCCTCCTCCCGCGATCACGGGAATCTTCACTGCATCGACCGCCTGGGGTACCAGACAGAAGGTGGTGAGCTGATCAAACCCGCTATGACCGCCTCCCTCGGTACCGGAGACAACAACAGCATCCACACCGGTCTCTTCGGCCTTCCTGACATGCCTGACAGTTGAACAGACGTGAATCACCTTTACGCCGGCTTCTTTTAATCTTTGGGTGTAAACCAGCGGGCCCCCTTGAGAGACGATCGCTACCGGGACCTTCTCTTCGATACCCACTTCCATACAGCGATCACTGTAATCCCTGTCCCAACCGATGACCCCGACGACAAAATTCACGGCAAAAGGCCTGTCCGTCATATCCCGACATAGTCTGATCTGATCCTTCAGACGTTCCCCTGTCTCATAGACGTCCGTGGTTACCGTTTTGGTTCCTGCATTCGGGCCTATGGTCCCGAGCCCACCAGCATTTGATACGGCTGCGGCAAGATTGGCGTCAGTAATCCAGGCCATAGGGGCAAGGATGATAGGGTATGTGATCCCCAGCATCTCTGTAATCCTTGTTTGCATAATATCTACCTCTTTTCAGATAAAAGCGATCAATCAGGTATGTATGGAGATCTGCTTTCTACGTTTAACCGGTTTTCCTATGATAAGTGAAATTATTCCTTATTTCGGTTTATAACCCGTTATGCGGGTCAGGGAACCTGGGATAAATTCATTGACTTCCACGTTAATGTAGCCCGCATTTTCAAGATAGGTGATGACCTCCTTTTCAGAGTGGGCCCGGCCGAGACTGCCGTCCAGGGCTTCTGACAGTCCCCATAACGCAGGGCCCAGGGTCCCGTCTTTCTCATCGGAGACGGTTTCTCCAACCACATGGTACTCACCTCTCGGGACCAGGGCTTCTAAGCCTTTTTTCATCACCTTTTCCAACCCTTCCTGGTCGTACTGGGGTAGGTTGCTGGCCTGGATGATGACATCCGGCCCCTGAGGAAAGGGGTCGGTTATGAAATTCCCGGCAAGCGTCGTAATCTTATCCTGGAGGTTCCATCGTGCTACGAATTCCCTGGTCATTTTTGTGACAGGTTCGAAGTCCATCACGATTGCCTTGAGGTGGGGATATCTTTCAAGGGCCGCGATGCAATAGGCACCCGAGCCGCCACCGATATCAAGGATCAGGTTGCGATGGCTCATGTCCACATTCTTGGAAAAAAGGAACCCGGCCCCAAGTCCCACACTGTAGGTGGCCTCGTGATATTCCCTGGCCATTTCATCCGTAAGACTCTCATACATCCCTAAAACATGCGGGGCTTTATCGGTGACCAGGTAGTCCTTGAGGTTTTTCCAGTTATCGAAGTCCCGGGAGGCAAACAAAAGCCAGGGTCCCACATAGGTCGGTTTGCCCTTGACCAGGAATCTCTCCACGTCAGGGGCATTCTTATACCCATGGCTGTCTTTTTCGAGAAGGCCCAGACCGGCACATGCCACCACAATCCTTTCCGTGTTCAGAACACTAACTCCAAGGGCCTCTGCCAACTCAGAGAAAGTCGCAGCACCCTCGGATACCTTTGTAAATAGATCCAGTTCTATGGCAGCACCAAGGGTTGCAGTTTGTTTGTGACCGTAACTGATATTCTGAAGACGGACCGTGTTTACCTTGCCTTTCGTCTCTTCCATGCATACCTCTCATAGATGGTTTTATATTACGCAATAATGCCTTTAATTCTACGAATTGGGCTTCCATTCCCGACCTGCTTCTGAAACAATGACTCAACTCAACAATTCATTACACTACAGGGAGTGGCCTGATTAGGGTTAACAATGCGATTCGATGTGTCATCTGTCAAGCGCTTTCGGTTTAAACGGTTCACCAATGTCTTTAAGATGCTCCTTTCAAAAGGAAAGATCACTCAAGACCTTGTCAACATGCTTATGTTATGGCCTCCGGCTCGCCTACGGTTCGGAGAGCGCCATCCAAGCAAGATCAAGCCACCGGGTCACCGTCATGCCTTCTGTGCCCTTCCCTGGCCCAGA
>JABMQV010000383.1 GCA_013203065.1 Desulfobacteraceae bacterium
CCCTGGACCCCCTTTTTAATCCGCGATCGGTTGCAATCGTAGGTGTTTCCAAGAATTCCGATAGTCAAGGCCATATTTATCTTCGGCAGATGTTGGAATTCCCCTTCCACGGGCCGGTGTACCCGGTCAGCGTTGATGAGGATGAAGTCCTTGGCGTTAGATGTTACAAAACGCTTCGCCACATAGAGGGTCCGGTCGATCATGTGATCTCCTGTATCCCCCATCATCAAATCCTTCCCCTTGTGGAGGACTGTGTGTTCAAGGGCGTTCGTACTATTCATTTTTATACGGCGAGAATGGCAGAGACCCAATTAGAGGATCGTCTTGATCTAGAAAGGCAGATCGTTCACCGGGCACGACAAGGGGGAATAAGGGTCATTGGGCCGAACTGCATGGGTCTTTATTGCCCCGATATCGGACTGACCTTTCGTTTTAGCCTTCCTAAGGAATCGGGGCATGTGGCCTTTGTCTCTCAGAGCGGGGGAAATGCGGCGGACCTGGAGTATCAGGGGGCGGGGAGAGGGTTACGCTTCAGCAAGATCATCAGCTTCGGAAATGCATCGGACCTCAACGAATCAGACTACCTTGAGTACCTGACCGAAGACCCACACACCAAGGTCATCGCCATGTACCTGGAAGGTGTGAAGGAGGGTGGGCGGTTTCTGGACCTCCTCAGGCGCTTAGAGGGCAAAAAGCCGGTGGTCCTCTTCAAAGCGGGCAGGACAAAAGCCGGATCCAGGGCGGTGATCTCCCACACGGCCTCTATGAGTGGAAAATCGGATTTGTGGGAGGCCATTTGCCGGCAATTCGGGGTCGTGAATGTACACTCAATCCGTGAGATGGCCGATGTGCTACTTGCCTTCCAGTTTCTTCCACCTTCATCAGGGCAAAGGGTACTGGTGATGGGTGGAGGGGGAGGAGGCAGTGTGGCTGCGGCAGACGTATGCGAGTTGGAGGGCTTTGAGGTGCCGCCTTTGCCTCCAGAGATGAGAGAAGAGATCCGCTCCTTTGCACCTGAAGTATGGACCCTGATCTCTAATCCAATGGATGGTTCAGTTATGGGAAGCGTCGAGACAATGGTACGTGCTTTTCAAACAGGGATACGGTGGGAGGGGGTGGACTTGCTGATCGGAAACAGCGGCGCCGTATGGCTCCTTGATTATCCTCAGAGCGCAGAACGTCACGAGTTTAGCATCCAGTTTCTGATAGATCTTGCACGAGATGCCGACAAGCCCATGGTCATATTCATTAACTCCGGAGACCCTACCACACAGTGGCGCGTGGAATCGGTCCTCAAGGCACAGAAACAATGCCGGGATGCAGGCATTCCCGTTTATCCGAACATCCAAAGGGCCGCGCGGGCCCTTGCCAATTTCACCAGGTATCATCGAAGGATACAGCTAACCGGTCATGGGTCCAGAGGTTCGGATTCAAAAGTTTAGGCCTGCCCGCCATCGCTCTCGCTCAGGCCCGCCCTCCAGCCAAGGCAGATCGAGGCGGACGGGCGAGGCGGGCGGGGTTCGCCAACGGCCCGTGAGTTAACTCGCAAGGTCTATGGCCTCAAAAAGAAGGCCAGATGGGTCTTTCTAGAGTGAACCTTCGGGGAGATCAATAAAGCGGGTATATGACAGATAAGATAACCATTGAGAACCTTCCCGTCACCGAGAAGGTCCTGAGTAAGAAACGCCTCATCCAAGACCGCGGGGAACTCGCCCTCATCGAGGACGGCAAGGGGTTTCGGCACCTTGGCTACCTGAACGGACCGCGCCAGGGTGTGGGGTTTTAGAAAAGGGTAGCCAATAAGACCGGGGGAATGAATATGAGAGAAATCAAGATCACCGATATAGGCAGGATAAAAATCGGTCATGCGCAAGATTTCAACACCGGCACCGGATGCAGCGTATTGATTGCGGAACAAGGGGCAACGGCTGGCGTTGATGTGCGGGGTGGTTCCCCTGGAACCAGAGAGACGGACCTCCTTGACCCCATCAATCTGATGGAAAAGGTTCATGGGTTGGTGCTTACAGGCGGGAGCTCCTTTGGTCTGGAGGCCTGCTCGGGCGTGATGCAGTACCTTGAGCAGAACGATGTGGGTTTCGACACGGGAGTGGCAAAGATTCCCATCGTTTGCGGTGCGGTAATTTTTGACTTGGCAATTGGCGACCCTTCGGTTAGGCCCGATAAAGAGATGGGCTACCAAGCCTGCGTGGATGCCAACAACAAGGGCTGCCCGGAGGGCAATGTGGGAGCCGGTGTCGGTGCAACCGTTGGTAAGATTCTTGGAATGGAAAGGGCAATGAAAAGCGGTCTGGGCGCATATTGCCTTCAGACGGGAGGCCTAAAGGTTGGGGCACTGGTGGCCGTCAACTGTCTCGGTGACGTAATCGATCCTGTTACCGGGGATGTCCTGGCCGGAGTTTTGACTGAAGACCTCAAGGAATTCCTAAACACCGAAGAAATAATGGTCAAGAATTTTGCCGAGAGGGAGATCTCCTTTTCATCAAACACCACCATCGGTATCGTGGTGACCAATGCCAAATTGACCAAATCACAGGCCACCAAGGTTGCTTCCATGGCACACAACGGGTATGCAAGGACAATGCGGCCTGCCCACTCCATGGTTGACGGGGACACCATTTTCGCGGTTGCCACAGGTGAAGTAGAATCGGGCACAAGCGTGGTTGGGATGCTCTCTGCGAGGGTTGTGGAGCGTGCTGTGATCAGGGCCGTCAAATTGGCCGCACCGCTCCTTGGCTTCAAATGCAATGCCGATTTGAAGAGGTAGCCAATAAGCGAATGGGCCAGGGGAAGCTCGATCAACAGCAGAGAAGGCCAGGGCTGCCGGCCAAAGGGCAATCACAATTCAGGCAGAGGTATCCTCTAGCCCAGAGGTTAACAGCATGGTAAAGATCGTTGAAAGAGAGCTCGGCGGTCATGAGCTGGTGGAGGAGGGTGTGAGGAAATCCTTAAACGTAGCGAGCTTAAGGCTTATCAGTTGGATTTTTCGATCAAGGTTTGACAGTGAAAAGGGGTTCAAGTCTGCTCTTAACTCTTGCTAAACAAGTAACAGGGTACCGCCTTAGCATTGAGCGTTTCTCAATAGCAACGTCGAATTCAAATCTGCTCTTTCCTCATCTTGAAAATTACAAAAGAGTCAAGAGCAGATGTGACCCCTTTTCTTTTCATATCCATAATTTCGTTTAAAGGGATAAATTGTTTGCCGTTACTTGTCCTGAATTTGAGGTATATTTAATGTTAGTCCCTTTGTTTAGGCGCAACGATTGATAAAAGGCTATTCAATGCAACCTGCA
>JABMQV010000384.1 GCA_013203065.1 Desulfobacteraceae bacterium
AATTTTGAAACCATCGACATAACGGGTGGCGCACCCGAGTTGAATCCGAATCTGGGGAACTTGATTAGAAAGGTCTCGGCGCTTGCGCCAAAGATCATGCTCCGATCCAATTTGACCGCCCTATATGATGGAAAAAGAGATCGATTGATAGACATCTTGAACAGGCACCGCGTTGCCATAGTTGCCTCGTTTCCTTCTCTGAATGAATCTCAGGTGGATTCCCAACGGGGCAGTGGCGTTTTTCATGCGAGCCTGACTGCGCTCAAGGAGCTGAACAAGGCCGGCTATGGTCAAGAAGACTCCGGGCTGGAGCTTAACCTGGTATCCAATCCCACGGGTGCGTTTCTCCCTCCCTCTCAGACCCAGACGGAAAAGAGATTTCGGGAAGTTCTTCAGAGGAAGTGGGGGCTCGTCTTTAACAATGTGTTCAATTTGGCCAATGCCCCTCTGGGAAGGTTTTGGCACTGGCTTTTGCATTCGGGAAATGACGAGAAATACATGAAGAAACTGGTTTCCTGCTTTAACCCATCAACCATTGAGGGGCTCATGTGTAAGACGTTTGTTTCGGTCTCCTGGGATGGGTTTCTCTTTGATTGCGATTTCAATTTGGCCAAGGGCCTCTTTATGGGCGGGGTAGAGAGACATGTCTCTGAGATGCCGGGCCCTCCTGAACCGGGGAACGCAATTGAGGTGGCGGATCATTGTTACGCATGCACCGCAGGAGCCGGGTTTAGCTGTGCCGGGGCCATAGAGCATTAGAGAAGTGGGTTCAACTGAATTGGATATGGCAAAGACAAAAAATGCGATAATAAAAGTCTGTTTTCTGGGGGCGTTTATTGCCTTGGCCATTTACCTGGTGAGGTTCACTTCGGTAAAAGAGTATCTCACGGCAGAGGCCCTGGGGAATTTTCTTGATGAAGCGGGCTTTTGGGGTCCCTTTGTGTTTATGCTGGTGTATGCCGTGGGGGTATGTTTGTTTGTGCCTGGTTCCCTGTTGACCGGGTTGGGGGCTGCGATCTTTGGCCCTTATTGGGGTTTCCTCTATGTGTGGGTGGGGGCCATGCTCGGGGCGAGTGGCGCGTTTATTATAGGACGCACCCTGGGAAGGGACTTTGCGGCTTCGCTGGTTGGAGATAAGATAAAGAAATATGACGATGCCATAGAGAGAAACGGCTTTGCCACTGTTCTCTATCTTCGGCTTGTGTATTTCCCCTTCACACCCATGAATTTTGGAATGGGGCTTACAAAGGTACGATTCTGGGACTATTTTTTCGGCACTGGGTTGGGTATTATTGTTGGGACTTTTATCTTTACCTTCTTTATTGGAACGGTGAAAGAGATTTGGGTCTCGGGAAACTGGGGGCATTTGCTCTCGTTCAAAGTCTTCTTTTCTGTTGGCCTTTTTATCTTTTCATTCTTTATCCCGAAGATCATAAAAAAGATAAAAACAGCCCGGGCATAAGGGAGGGAACAAGTTGCCCGATGCCTTTCTTATGGGAGAAGTTTAACAACCAGAACATCCATGCGGACACTTAGGGTTGAAAGGTAATGCCTCAAAATGGGTGAGGAGCGAGTTCTGATAGAATCGGTGGACGTGAAGATCGAGGCCCTTGTGGATCTTTCCAAAGGCCATGAGGCGGTCGTGGTTACCCATCCCCATCCCCTTTATGGGGGAGACATGTACAATAACGTGGTCGAGTCAATCGTACAGACCTATCGTCAGAGGGGGTATTCTACGCTCAGGCTGAATTTTAGAGGCGTCGGGGGGAGTGAAGGGCAATACGACCAGGGCATTGGCGAGCAGGAAGATGTTGCGGCAGCTCTCAGGTATTTCTCTGATATGGGGAAAAACTCTATTGACCTTGCGGGATATTCCTTTGGGGCATGGGTTAACGCCCTGGGCCTCAATGAATTCACTCAGGCCGGGCGGATGATCATGGTGTCCCCTCCTGTGAACTTTATCGATTTTTCTTTTTTTTCTAAAAGCCCCAAGCTCAAATTGGTAATTGCGGGCTCCAAAGATGATATTGCTCCCGCGTCCATGATCGAGGAAATGCTGCCGGGCTGGAACCCGGATGCCATTTTTGAGGTTATCCAAGGGGCAGATCATTTCTATTTGGGAAAGACCTCAGAACTGGATGCAATCATCCAGGGTTTCTTGGACCGCGACGGATAGAGGTGCAGGGGAAATGAACAAAATCAGTTTTCTCAAAAACCCTGTTCAAGAATATGCATGGGGTTCAAGGACTGCGATACAGACCCTTCTTGGGGAACCTGTTCCGTCCGCCAGACCAGCGGCGGAACTGTGGATGGGGGCCCATCCAAAATCCCCGTCAGAAGTGCTGGTTGACGGGGAGTGGCAATCCCTGGAAGCGGTAATCGGAAGCAACCCCAGATCCATTCTGGGAGAGGGGGTAGCGCGGGAATTCTCAAACAAGCTGCCCTTTTTATTCAAGGTTTTGGCCGCCGATCAACCGCTGTCCATACAGGTGCACCCCAACCTTGAACAGGCCCGGGCGGGCTTTGAAAGGGAAAACAGCCTCGGAATCCCGCTGGACGCCCCCTACCGGAACTACAGGGACCCTAATCACAAGCCCGAAATTCTTTGCGCCCTGACATCGTTCCAGGGCCTGAAGGGTTTTCGGAGGATACCGGAGGCTCTGGCATTGATGGAGAAGGTATCCCGTTCGGTTCTGTCCGCTCATCTCGCCCGTTTGGGGCACGAGCCCACCGCTTCGGGATTAGAGGAGTTTTTTTCTTCTCTGATGCGCATGGACAGGGAGCGCCAAGGTTTGGCGGTGACCGAGGCGGCAAGTATTGCCGAGAAATATGTGGACGAAGACCGGGCTTTTTTTTGGATGGTTGAGCTCAATCGTCAATATCCTGGAGATGTGGGGGTATTTTCACCCCTTTTCCTCAACCTGGTGAAACTGGAACCGGGGGGGGCCATCTTTCTTCCAGCCGGCGAACTCCATGCCTACCTTCAGGGTGTGGGCATAGAACTGATGGCCAACTCGGACAACGTGCTCAGGGGTGGGTTGACGCCAAAACATATTGATGTGCCCGAACTGTTGAAAATTGTGGATTTTAGGGCCGGATCTGCTCAAGAAGTGGAATCAACGGGTGATGGTCCCTGCCATAGGAAATATGTTACCCCTACCAGGGAATTCCTCTTGTCCGTGATTTCTTTGGACGAGGGTGAATGTTTTGAAAGCTCGCAAGACCGGAATGTGGAGATTCTAATCTGCGTAAGCGGGGGGGCGGGTGTAACCGACCTTCGGAGTCGGGAGGCATTTGATCTTTCCAAGGGCAAGTCCGTAGTTATCCCTTCAGCGGTATCCGGTTATACCTTAGAAGGTAATGCCACCTTATACAAGGCCTCGGTACCGATGGGGTGATTCCAAACGGAAA
>JABMQV010000385.1 GCA_013203065.1 Desulfobacteraceae bacterium
CATCAAGATTGAATATGGAAATCTCAAACTTGGGCGAAATGTTTTCAACGACCCCTGTCAATCTGGCTTCAGATTGGCTTAGGATTCAAAACTAACCCCATCGCTTAGGACCTATGTAGTACCCGAACGAAAACTAGGATTTTTCGTTCAGGCACTACCTATTCATAAATGGCTGAAGGTAGACCTCCAGACCTTACCTTCCCACTTTATGGTTATTGGCCCTCCGGGATTTCCCTCCATGAACTTTCACTTTCTGAATCGATGGCTCGCCAAGAATGAGCTTTTCAACTGCCAGGTTTGTATCCGATAGACAGAAAACAGTAGAGGAGGAAAGCCGTCTAACTTGTCAATTCGCTTTTTTCGTCCAGAGGAACTGTGGCCCAACCAAGTTTTTCACAGAGGAAAAGAAACCAAAAACCTTTTCCAAATATTTTACTCAACAGGCTTTTGAGCGGTAAGCATAAGGCTCTTGCGGAACAGGGGAATCATGTCCCGAAGTGCCGTAAAGGGTAACTCCAGCCGCCGCAAACCTTTCTTCCCATGCCGGTGCCGACGGGATCGAGTGTATGCTACCTTGACAACTTGAAAGCCGCAACTCTCAGCAAGGGCACATAAATCCCGCCGAGTGAATTCGTGATTGTGACGGTCAAAATAGGGAAGTCCTTTATAAAATTCGGGATCATAGTCGATGTAATGCTTTTTGTAATCGTAGAGGATGCTTTTTCCCCGGAGAAGCCGATAGTAGTTATGTAGTTCACCCACATTTGGAACATCCACCACCAACAACCCTCCGGGTTTGAGAACCCGTCGGATCTCCGCCATCGGTTTGCGAGGGGAGTAGGTGAAATGTTCAAGAATCTGGCCCATATACACACCCATAAAGCTGCTGTCAGGAAAAGGAATTGGATCCGCCTCAATCTGACACCTGTGCCACTCCACACCGAGTCTTTGCCAGAGAGATTCATTCACATAGCGATGCCAATCCAGCGCCGCTACCTGGAACCCTAGCTTTGTGAGAGCTCCGCAAAAAATTCCGTTCCAAGCCCCTATATCAAGAATGCGGCCTGTCTCAGGATTTCGGCTAAGTTCCATGGCGGCAATGCTCCAGCGGTCATAGCTGCCAAAAAAGTAGTTTTCACTATCGGAATTGAGGGATCCCTCGACGCGTCTCTCGTTAACGGTGGCGAAAAGCGCTTGCACAGCCTCTTTATATGTAACCATTCCTAAACCTCCAAATCCCTCAACCCCGCAAAATGCTAAAAACTTCGGGGTTTTTCTATGGGATAGGTCAGCACTCCATGATCCACAAAACTTCATTTAGTCAAATTGCCTTTGGGGATAATCAAAGTCGGAACCTCTCTCCTGGACGTAGGCTGTGTCCGGATCTTTCCCATAGGTCTCTAAAAGTTCGTTATTGGCTGGAAAGAACTCGCTGGGACGATGAATAAAAAGGCTGTTTGCCAAAAGGCCACATGGCCGTTTTGAAAAAGCACAAACACGGCTTCCATCTTTGCGGTTTTTCGGCAGAGAAGATATGCCTACCAGCATCCATCGGTAGTGTCAAGTTTCTTGTGTGAAATTTTTATCGGCCAATTCTTTAAAGAAAGGGGGATTGTTGCGGACTTTTCCTATAGGGTTTGATCTCCAATGCAACTCCATCTTCAAGCTTATAAAAGCAAGGAGAGTATAGCAGGCATTCTCCCCTGCTACGATCTCCATGGGTTTTGTCTTACGCTTAAATTCTTTGTTAAGACGTTCGATGATATTTGTTGTTCGCAGTGAAATCCATCCACATATTCGACAAAGCGAATGGCCCGAATGACATGGCAAAGATATCACTTGACTTCAAAAAGGATCATCTGGCCGGTATCCGGATGGCTCCAGCGCCCCACCTCGAAAAATCTCTTTGGATCCTTCCTCTTGACAAAATCAAATTCCTTCGCCGGCCAACGCTTTTCTTCCCAGAGAAAATACCTTGTATCCCTTTTCTTCAGGTTCCGGGTAAACTGCCTGTAGTCGGTCCCAACGATCCGCGTGAAATCATCGTACGGTTGTGGGCAGGCAACGCCCGGGTAGTCCAGGTTGGCGTAAAAGGAAATCCATCTGATGGTATTCAAGGAAGCCACAATGGGTATGGGTTGACCATTTCCTTCCCTTTCCCCAATGAGTTCCCCGATCCGTTTAAAAACCACCTTATCCAGCTCCTTTGGTTTCAAGATCTTTGGA
>JABMQV010000386.1 GCA_013203065.1 Desulfobacteraceae bacterium
AACCTACCCCCTTCCAGAGGCCCAGATCGACCGTTTTATGCTTAAAATCAGGGTGGATTATCCCTCGGCAGAGGAAGAAAAGGAGATTATGCTGAGGGTATATGGCGGGGCCGTGGAGGATATGGCCGGGGTGGTAGATGTCTCTCAGATCCGCTCTGCCAGCGAAACCATGAAGACCATCCACATGGAGGAGAGGATCATGGATTACATTGTCCGCCTTACCCGGGCCACCCGCGAGCCTGAAGCGTTCGGCCTTGATCTTGGTCACATGGTCAGCTATGGGGCATCCCCCCGGGCCTCTATCTGGCTGGGGCTCACTTCCCGGGCCCATGCCTTTCTGGAGGGACGCGGGTATGTCACCCCCCAGGACGTGAAGTCCATGGCCCCGGATGTCCTCCGTCATCGGATCATATTGAGCTATGAGGCCGAGGCAGAAGAAATAAGCACTGATGATATAATTACAAAACTGCTGGAGCGAATCGAGGTCCCCTGAAATGATTCCTGAAGAACTGCTCAAGAAAATTCAAAAGTTTCATTTCAGGACCAAAGGTCTCGCCACCGACATGTTTGCAGGCCAGTATGAGAGTGCCTTTAGAGGCAGGGGCATGGCGTTCGCCGAGGTGCGGGAATATCAGATCGGGGACGATATCAGGATGATCGACTGGAATGTATCGGCCCGGTTTGGTCATCCGTTTGTAAAGGTATTTCATGAGGAAAGAGAACTCACCGTTATGCTCCTCCTGGACCTCTCCGGGTCCCACCTTTTCGGGACACGGGCCAGATTCAAAAGGGAACTTCTGGCGGAGGTATCCGGAATGCTGGCCTTTCTGGCCATCCGCACAAATGATAAGGTGGGGGCCATTTTATTCAGCTCACTGGTAGAAAAATACATCCCCCCCAAAAAAGGGCCCTCCCATGTGTGGCGACTTATCAAAGAAATCTTTACCTACGAACCCAGGGACCTCAACACAAACATCGATTCCGTCCTCACCTATCTGAATCAGACCGTAAGACGTCACGCCATCGTCTTTTTGATATCCGACTGCATGGATACCGGGTTTGAGAAATCCATGAGGCTCACGGCCAAAAAACATGACCTGATCGTCATCCGGATCTCTGACCCGGCTGAAGAAAAACTCCCGGATGTCGGTTTGATCACCTTCAGGGACCCGGAGACCGGACAGGTGGCGCTGATCAACACCGGGAGCAAAGGCCTGAGGGCAAGGTGGCGCGCCTACCAAAAAGAACAGACAGCCCACCTGACCGATATTTTCAGCAGAGCGGGAATCGACCAGGTCGAGCTTTCCACTGACGGGCCGGTGGTCGAACCGCTGACACGCCTCTTTGCCAAAAGGAGAAAGAGGTTGTGAGAGAGAAAGCCGCTCTGACCATTCTCGGGTTTTTTCTCTGGACCGGAACCTGCCTTGGGGCAACCAACGCGGATGCTCTCAACCCGGGCTTGAGCGCCTCCCTGGTTCCTGAAACGGCCCGGGTGGGTAGTGTGGTATCCCTCACCTTGACCTATCACTTACCGGATGGGGCAAGCATACCCCCGGACACTGAAATCGGAGGTCTCGAAGGCATCACCCTTATAGATCGCCAGGCAAAACCCGGTGAATTCCGAATCCGTCTGTTGGTGGACCGTTTGGGACCGTGGAAGACCGGCCCGCTTTCCCTCACATACCTGGACAAAGCCGGAAAAAGACAAGTTTTGATCGCTGACCCGGTGAAATTGACGGTGGTTTCAAACCTGGGTGAAAAGCCCGAGGAGACCCAATTAAAGCCCATATACGGGATTATTCCCACCACCACTTCATGGCCAAGATACCTGGTGTATACGACCCTTGGGCTGGCGGCTTTTCTGGCGGCCTTTGCGCTTTTCTGGTGGTACCGGCGGCGCGGCATTCGGAAAGGTTCGATCATATCCCAGGACCCTCCCCATATTTTGGCCAAAAAAAACCTGGAAAATCTTGAGGCCAAGGGGCTCTTTGAAACCGGATACGTCAAGGAATACTATTTTCGGTTTTCGGAAATCCTCAGACAATATCTTGAGGCACTCAGGGGGTTTCCGGCTGCAGAATACACCACCCCAGAGATTGCGCTCCGTATCCATAAGGAACCGGATCAGCGGCTTCTCCCGCTGCTCCGGGAGGCAGACCTGGTTAAATTCGCAGATGTCATACCCACCCGTGCCAGAAAAGAGGAAGAGATAGAGGTAGCACTTTCCTATATACGAGACACCGGTTCTGACTTTGAGAGCGATCTTTCCCCCGATAAACAACCTCTCAAAGGCATATTGGGACAGGAGGAAGGGACCCGATGATTTTCAGGTTCGACTATCCGGTGATTCTGCTTCTGTTCCTGGCGGTGGCTGGCTGGGTTGCATTTTCTCTGTGGAGGAAGCCCACCGGCATTACCTATTCCCTGACCTCAAGAGTGGCCACCCTCGCCGGGGGTGGGCACGGGCTTTTGGCAAGGGTCCCGATGATTCTCAGGGGCTGCTGTCTTGTGCTGCTGGTCCTGACCGCAGCGCGACCGCAGCTCTATAATGTCTCACGGGATATCCGATCCCCCGGCGTAGATATTATGCTTTGTCTGGACACCTCGGGCTCCATGCAGGCGTTGGACTTCAAGTTGGATGACAAACCCGTATCCCGGCTGACCGCCATCAAAAAGGTGGTCAGCGATTTTATAGAAAAGAGGGGAAATGACCGGATCGGATTGGTGGTTTTCGGAGAAGAACCGTTTACACAATCACCCCTGACCATGGACAAGGGGCTCCTCCTGGGACTGGTGGACAAAATGAAGGTTGGAATGGCGGGAGACCGGACCGCCATCGGGTCCGCCATCGCCATTTCAGGCAAACGGTTGAAGGACCTCAAGGCAAAATCAAAGATCCTGGTTCTTCTCACCGACGGAAGACACAACGCCGGTGAGGTTGAACCGGAGGTAGCCGCCGAAGCGGTCCAGGCACTGGGTGTCAAGATCTATACCATTGGCGTGGGGGGCAAGGGTCCGGCCCCCTTCAAAATAAAGACCTTTCTCGGCACACGTCTGGTGCACCAGCGAGTGGATCTGGATGAAACGACCCTCAACAGGATAGCGGAGATTGGAAAGGGGAAATATTTTCGCGCATCAAACAGCAAAGAACTATCAGAAATATATGATATCATCGACCGGGCGGAAAAAACAGAGGTCAAGGTCAAGGAGTTCTTTCATTTCAAGGAGCTATATTACTATTTTCTTGTCCCTGCGCTATTTTTTTTGGGATTGGAGGTTTTTTTTAGAACCACCTTTTTGAGGATAATTCCATGAGTCTGGCATATCCGTGGATCCTTTATTTTTTATGGCTTCTGCCAGTGGCGGCCCTTGCCCTGATCGTCTGTAACCGCAATCGGGTGCGGACCCTGGAACGGTTTGCCGATTTTGGACTCCTGGAACGACTAACAGAAGATTGTCAGAAGGGAAAACGGGCGATCAAATCAGCCCTTTTGCTGTTGGGCCTGGGCTCTATGATTCTGGCCCTGGCGGGCCCCCGCTGGGGAAGCCACTACCAGGAGGTAAGCCGGAAAGGTGTTGATATCATGATCGTTGTGGATGTCTCGCCCAGTATGCGGGTGGAAGACATCAAACCCGACAGGCTTGAGAGGGCCAGACGTGAGATTTCAGATTTCCTGAGGGTTGTCCAGGGGGACCGTGTGGGCCTGGTAGCCTTTTCCGGGGTAGCCTTTACACAATGCCCGCTCACCCTCGATTATGGCGCGCTTCAGATGTTTCTAAATGCAGTGCGGACGGACCTCATCCCATTGCCCGGAACCGATCTGGGCGGCGCCATTGAAACGGCAGTCTCTTCTTTTGACGTTGCTTCGGAGACCGACAAGGTTATCCTCCTCATAACAGATGGTGAGGACAACGAAAAAAGAGGCCTTGAGGCGGCCCGCAAGGCCGCTGAAAAGGGAATCAAGATTTTTGTGTTCGGTATGGGCGATCCCTCCGGCGGACCCATACCCGCCAGTGAGGGCAAAGGCGGTTTCAGGAAGGATAAGGAGGGTCAACTGGTCCTCTCCAGGCTTGACGAACAGGGACTCAAAGAGATCGCAAAAACAACGGGGGGAAGCTATGTCCGTTCTGTTACCGGCGATCTGGATCTGGACCTTCTCTATTTTGATGGCATCAAACCCAGGACAGAAGACGCGACGCTGAAAAGCGGCAAGATCAAGGTCTTTGAAGAACGTTTTGCCATTTTTGTGGTGGCGGCTTTTTTCTTCCTGCTCCTGGAGGGAATAATCAGTGAAAGCGGAGGGAGAAAGGCTGCCCGGACGGGCTCACCGTTTTTCTTTGCCCTTCTATTCCTCCTGGTGCCTCTCCTTACCACCCGGGCACTGGGGGCGGAAAATCCCGATGAACTTTATAACCAAGGTCGATTTGCGGAGGCCGAAAAGATATACGCCAGCAAGGACATGAACAACCCCAAAGATATCCGGTATCGGTACAACAGGGGATGCGCCAATTATCAGAACTCGAATTATAAGGGGGCAAAGGCTGCATTTTCCAGTGTCCTGAGAAGGGCAAAAGACAAGGGATCGCGGTTTAAGGCTGCCTATAACCTGGGGAACACGGCCTTCAAGCAGGGCGACTTGAGATCGGCTGCGGCCTATTACAAACAGGCCATCCTCTTGGATCCTGAAAGCCAAAACGCGCGGTATAATCTGGAGTTAACCCTCAGGGAAATCGAAAAACAGAACAAGGAAAATAGAGACAAAGACAAACAACCCCAAGAGGGATCGGAACATCCTGATAAGGGGAAAGACAACTCCAAAGAGTCAAAAGGGGAGAACAAAAAGGAGACGTCTTCAAAGGATGGGAAAAGTCCCTCCAACAAACAAGATCCGGCCCTTCAACCCCTCCCTGAAAAGGAACGGGACCAGTTCCAGGGAACAGCCGCCGCCATGGACAAGAAAAAGGCTGAGGCCCTTTTGGACAACATCACGGAAGACCCCTCCCGCTTCCTCAAATTACAGATCCCCCGGGATAAACAACAAGGCGTTCGATCAGGAAAGGATTGGTAAGATGAAAAGAAATTTTTTTCTCTTTCAAACACTCCTCCTCCTTGTGTTGCTCCCCTGCCCGGCCCTTGCTCAGGTATCGGTTGCCCTCAACCTGGACAGGGGAGAGGCCACAACGACCGATACCGTCCAGATGGTCGTCACCGTTTCGGGGGTCCGCAACGCCGATTCAGAGCCTGTCATAGAAGGTTTGGGTTCCTTCAGCGTTTCACGGGGGGGAAGTTCGAGTCGCGTTCAGATTATTAACGGTAGGATCAGTGCCAACATCGATTACACCTATTACATCCAGGCAAAGGAGGTCGGAACCTTTCGTATCGGTCCTGCCAAGATCAAGATTAAAGGGAAGACCTTTCCCAGCAACACCGAGACACTGACGATCCGTGAGGCCGCCGTCTCACCGGGCAAAAAGGCTCCCCTTTTCCTCACGGCCTCGCTTTCCACCGCCAAGGCCTATGTGGAGGAACAGGTCTTGTATACCCTCAAACTCTATCTGCGGGTAAATGTGTCGGATATTTCTCTGCAACTCCCCGAATCAAAGCACCTCTCCATCAGACAACTGGGAAAAGCGCGAGAATACCAGGCCGTTCATATCGACCGGAAGTATCGCGTTCTGGAGGTCAGGCATGTGCTAATTCCTTCAAGGCCGGGCCATTATGGCATCCACCCCTCACAAATGCGTATGACTGTCCATGAACCAAGACCAAGGGGACGTCGGCACGGTCTTTTTGATGACCCCTTTTTTAGAGACCCGTTCCTTGGGGCCGGCAGACCTGTGACTCTCTCCAGCGAACCGCTTGAATTGGAGGTAATGGCGCTCCCCGAGTCGGGAAGACCCGCCGATTTCAGCGGTCTTGTGGGGAACTTTAAGATGACCTCACAACTCACTCCCACCAAGATCAGGGAAGGAGAATCAGCCACCTTGACCGTCCGCATAAGCGGCAGGGGTAATGTCAACCGCATCCCGGACCTCAGGGGACCCGAATTGGCCCACGTGAAGGTGTACGCCGATGAACCGCTCCTCAACGTCCAGCCCGATTCCCGGGGGCTCAAAGGTGAAAAAATCATGAAGTGGGCCATCGTGCCCGAAAAAGAAGGCGACTATAAAATCCCCCCTTTGTCGCTCGGCTTTTTTGACCCCGAGGATCGCCAGTATCACGTTATTCATACCCCTTCACACTCCCTCATGGTCCTTCCTGGCAAGGGGAAAACCCTTACGGTAGAGGTGAATAAGGAAATCCAAGGAAATGAGGGGAGGACCCCCAAACAGGAAGTCAAAGAGATAGGCCATGACATTCTCCCGGTGCATGGTTCGGTGAGAGGACTTGAAACCCCATTGTGGACCCAGGTGCGGGGTCCGTTCCCTTGGCTTGCACTCCTGCTGCCCTTTTTGGCCTATTGGGGAACCTATCTGGGTTTCCGGCTCAAAAAAAAGTCCGCCCGGTCCCTGCCGGCGACAACGGCAAAAAGAGCCGCCAAGAAACTCTTGAAACAGTGCCACGACTCAGGAACCGATGCCCGTGATTTGACATTGGCCGTCAGGGGTTATCTGAATGACCGTTTCGGGCTATCCCTGGCGTCCCTCACCCCTGACGATGCCCACGAGATATTGAGGTCAAATGGCGTCAGTTGCGACACCGCTCAGAGGCTGCGGATGATCCTCGAGGAGCTTGAAAACGCCATCTTCACCGGACGAGCAGAACAATCGTGCCGATCGGTTGAAGACATCCCGAAACTTATCAACCAGATCGAAAAGGAAATCCGTTGAAAAGATCCGCCTGGCTTATAACCCTGAGCATACTCGTGACAGGTCTCACCCTGATCGCTCATGTCCGGGCCCAGACCGAGGGATGGGAGGAAATCTTCTTCAGGGCCAATCAGGCTTACAAAGATGGGCGATTCCAGGGAGCCATCGATGGATACGGTCATCTTCTCCGGTCCGGGCACGCAAGTCCGCACCTCTACTACAACTTGGGGAACAGTTATTTTAAAATAAACCAGCTCGGACGCGCCATACTGAATTATGAAAGGGCACGTCTTCTCATGCCGAGAAATTCGGACCTGAATTTCAATCTCTCCCACGCACGTGATCAGACCCTCGATGCCGTTTCAGAGCCTCAGGACCTTGTCAATATGACCTTTTTTTGGCTCAAACGGTTGAGTTTTGGGGAACTGTTCTGGGGCTTTGCCACCTTCAATTGTCTTTTTTGGGCGATCCTCTTGGTGCGTTTTTTTTATCGATCCGAATGGCTTTACTACCTGCTGCTCATTATCCTGGTGTCCTGGATCGTTACAGGCCTCTCCCTCGGGTTAAAGTGGTACGAGGAGGCAACCGATGCCAGGGCGGTCATTCTCGACAAAGAAGTGGACATTCTTGCCGGACCGGATAGCCATGACACGGTTCTTTTCAAGCTCCACTCGGGTACCATCGTTTATTATGAGCGAACAGAGGATGGCTGGACGCTGGTGCACCTGCCGGACAAGAAAAGGGGTTGGATAAAGGCGACCGCTCTAGAACCCATAATAAAGAAAGGGTAACCCTGAGCCTGTGAACGCTAATGATGCGGGTAAGCGGCAGGTATGGAGCGCAGCGGAATACCTGACCGACTTCACCCGCTTGTTGGACGAAGCCGCTACGCGGCAGGCAATTCCGGGAATTTTGTTCTTTTTGATT
>JABMQV010000387.1 GCA_013203065.1 Desulfobacteraceae bacterium
CGTAAGGGCCACGCGTGTGACAGGGCTTTCCGGATCGGCCCGGTCCTTCTTTTTTGCCCAATTTCTGGCGGACCTTGACAGACCCTCTTTGGTCATCTTGCCTGAGAAAAAAGAGGCGGAAAGACTCTTTAGAGAACTCCAGTTCTTTATGTCGGATGAAGGGGGGCAGCTGGGAGATCATGAACTCCGGCTGTACGAGTTTTCCCCTTATGATATGTCTCCTCTCACCGGGCTAAGCCCCCACAGGGAAGTGGTCACCAAACGCCTTCAGGCCTTATACGCCCTGATCTCATATAAAAACCCGGTCATCATCACATCCCTTCAGGCCTTGCATTTCAGGGTCTTACCAAAAAATGCCCTGGTCGGCTCCCCTGAGTATCTGGAAGTGGGTGAGGAGGTGGAGAGGGATTCCCTTTTACGGATACTCCAGGCCACCGGATACACACGTGCCTCACTGGTGGAAGAGGAAGGGGATTTTTCAGTAAGGGGTGGTGTAATTGATGTATTTTCGACACTCTATCCCCTGCCGGTCCGTCTCGAATTCTGGGGGGATCGACTCGAGTCAATGCGTCAATTTGACCCCCTCAGCCAGAGGTCAAAGAATGAATTACACGAAATGGTCCTTCTCCCTGCTTCAGAAATCATCATGGACAAGGAGAATATTGAGAGGGCCAGGTCCATGGGAAGGCTCCCGGGCCATTCAGAGGCGGGAACGGGCTTTCCAGGGCAGGAGGCCTGGCTCAACCATTTTTATCCTGCTCTGGATACGCTCTTCGAATATCTTCCCCATAAAGGCCTTATCACCCTATTTGACCCGCATCGTCTGGAATCCATGTCACAAAAGATCAGCCGAAGATTCTATGATGATGTGGAAAAATTCCGCAAGGAAGCCGCTCAAAAGGGGATGCCCTTCCCTGAAACCGAGGGGGTCCTTGTCCCCTCAGAGGAAATAAGTGAAAAACTCAAAGACTGTCAACGAGTTGAATTCAGTGAACTGGACTTGGACGAGAGGTTAGATACCCGGAAGATAACGCACTCCAATGGACCGTTTCAAACTGATGGTGAATTTAAAATAAGGCTTGAAAGAAAAGGCAGGGTGTCCATGGGGCCCCTTGCAGAAAAAATCTCTGAATGGATCGCGTCCCGTGCCAGGGTCGTTGTGATCATCAGAACCGAACAACAGGCCAACCGCTTAACCGAAATCCTCGAGAACTACGAGGTCCATGTGGAGCAGGTGGCCAAATGTTGGGATGAAATTCCAAAAACGCCCGGCCTGAGCATCTGTCTGGGACGACTTTCAAAGGGCTTCACCTGGCCTGATCTCGGTCTTTATGTGGTGAGTGAAGACGAGGTCTTCGGCCCAAAACGCACGGGGCCCAGGTCAAGAAGGAAACCGAGAGAGAGTGCGCTTAACTGGTCCAGCTTCAGCCAACTAAAGACAGGGGACTTTGTCGTCCACGAGGAACATGGTATCGGCCGGTACAAGGCGCTCCTAAAGATGGAAATCGCCAACAAGACCAACGATTTTGTCCTTATAGAATACGCCAAGAATGACAAGCTTTACATCCCGGCTGATCGAATCAGTATTCTCCAGAAATATGCCGGCGCAGAGGAAAGAGATCCCAGACTGGACCAACTCGGAGGGCACTCGTGGAATATAGCCAAAGAAAAGGCCAGTCGGTCGGTCAAACGGATCGCAAAACAGCTGGTGGAGCTATATGCCTTGAGGCAGTATAGAAGAGGGTATGCCTTTTCATCTCCGGATAACTACTACCGGGAATTCGAGGCTACATTTGAACACGAGGAGACCGATGACCAAAGCAAGGCGGTCGAAGATGTTCTGGCAGATATGGCATCAGAACGGCCCATGGATCGCCTTGTATGTGGAGATGTGGGTTTTGGCAAGACCGAGGTTGCCTTACGGGCCGCATTCAAGGCCGTATCGGATGGGAAAGAGGTGGCCTTTTTGGTCCCCACCACCGTCCTGGCCGAACAGCACTACGAGACCTTCAAGAAGAGGCTTTCCCCTTATTC
>JABMQV010000041.1 GCA_013203065.1 Desulfobacteraceae bacterium
AAAATCTTAAATGATACATACCGGGCCATATAGGTCGGGAGAAAGGTGGTAACTCCGTGGAAACTGAAACTCTGGAGCATGTTCACCAAATAGAGAAGAATCAAAGGGAGTGTGAAATACACCCAGAACCCGCGGTCGACCTGGCTTGGAGGAGATTGGGAAGTCCCCGGTGATTGGTTGGCTTTTTTGTGCCTTTTTTCCATGGACATATCCACAAAGATCGCCCATGCAGAAAGAGCAATCCCCGGGAACATGAAGGAGAGATAGGAATAACGCCATCCCCAGTACGAACCGATAAGGCCTGCGATAAAGGGGGTCGTCGCCAGCCCAACGTTTCCGGCAGCTCCGTGAATGCCGAGGCCTTTGCCATATTTTTCTACCTTGGCTGTAATCAATGAATTGGCGAGGGGATGATACAAACTGCCCAGGGCGCCGAGAAGGACTAATCCGATGGTGAAGAGCAACAAATCGGGAGAAACCGCAACCAGAAAACAGACAACGCTGGACCCCAAAAAACAAACCAGGTACAGTTTCTTGGGGCCAAACCGGTTGTATATCATTCCGCTGGGAAGGGCTCCCAGTCCGTAAGAAAAGCTCATGATGTTGCTGATCACTCCCAGCTTTAGATACCCGATGGAAAAATCCTCTTTCAGGAGAAGAAGTACGGCCGGAAAAATCAGCAGGTATCCGTGACTGAGGGCATGGGAGCAACCCATGAGGCCGATAATCATTTTCTCACTGCGTGTCATTCCTTAAATCCCTCCGGTTTTCCCCCGGGCTGTCGGCTGGGCCTGGATTACTGCCACAAGCCCTTCAGTAATCCTGTCACCGCATCGCCTCCCTTAGATTGAACAAACTGCAGGACCACCGGGATAAATTTGGAAAGCATGCTGGAATTCATTCCCAGCTTTGAAAAAGAATCGGTGAGGCTGGCGAGGGACCCCAGCTTTGCTGCACTCCCGCCCAGGGATGACAGACTGCCAAGGACACCACTCGCCTTGCCCCCGGAGGGCACAGCGGCCAAATAATCATCCATTCCGGGGACCACGTCGGCCACTTTTTTGAAGTCATCGACGCTCAGGTTGTCCTTTGCGTTCTGAAACAGGGCACCGGCGCCGCCTTTGGCCTGTTTCTTTGTAATCCCCAAATTGTCAACTAATGTGGAGATCAAATCCATGGTACCGGCATGAACTGCGCCCGTTTCGACCGCACCAGGCATAAGAACCAAAAGGCCGAAAATCAAAATGCAAATTCGAAAACGCTTCATTTTATTCTCTCCTTTATTCCCATCTTTCGGATAAACATATTCTCACCCTTGGTTATGGCAAGAGGGTAGGAGTATACGAAGGGATGGACTGACATTCAAGCAATAATTATGGGGGTGACGAGCATAGGCTCCAATTCCAGTTTCAAAATAGAGGATAGGTGGTTCTTGCCGGCCCCTCCACAAGGGCAGATTTTCACAGGTTCACTTCCGGTGTCGCCTCCGGGCCGGGAATCGGCTGGAGGACCGGGTTTCGTGCCTAAATAATACTTGCCTTTTTCAGTGAAGAGTATAAGGAAAAGAGGTTCCTTCTCAATTTTCGGACCAGGGAGGCGTAGACCATGGATAAGACTTCTCTTCATTATCAAAGCATCACCGAATTGGCACGGAGCATCCGCATCGGAGAGCTTTCTCCTGTTGAACTGACGGAGCACTACCTTTCCCGTATCAAGTCATTGGATGGGAAACTGAATGGATTCCGGGTGGTGTGCTCCGAAAGGGCACTTGCCGAAGCACACGCCGCTGAGACCGCCTTGCACTCGGGGCAAGATTTGGGGCCATTGCACGGAATCCCTTTCGCCGCCAAGGATCTCTATGACGTCAAAGGTCTTCCCACAACGGCAGGCACGAGGTTATTGGAAAAAAATATCGCGGTGGAAGACGCTTATGTGATCCACAAGCTGGCCCAGGCCGGAATGGTTCTGGTGGGCAAGACAAATACCGTACAATTCGCCTACGGTGGGGTAGGGATCAACCACGATCACGGAACACCCCATAATCCATGGCACCAAAAACATCATGTGCCGGGTGGTTCCAGCAGCGGTTCGGCCGTGGCTGTCGCCGCCGGCATGGCGCCCGCGGCCCTGGGGAGCGACACCGGAGGGTCAGTGCGGATTCCCGCATCCCTGTGCGGAACAGTTGGTCTAAAATCTACGGTGGGACGGATCAGCCGGGCCGGGGTCTATCCCCTGAGTTGGAGCCTTGATTCGGTTGGGCCCCTCACCCGTTCTGTGGAGGATGCTGCTTTGATCTATCAGTGCTTGCAGGGACACGACATCAATGACGAGACCACCTGGGGTCTGCAGACCCACGACGTATTGGAGGGTCTGAAGCAGGGTGTACGGGGATTGCGATTGGCATTTGCGGAAACGGTCTTTTGGGACAATACTGATCCGGAGGTTGAAAGGGTTGTACGGGAATGCGGAAGCGTGTTCAAAGAACTGGGGACATCAGTGAAGAGCATCGAATTCCCGGAAGCAAGAGAGGCCTTTCAGTTAAACTCTCAGGGGCTCATTATCGTCGCGGAGGCATATGCGCTCAATCAGAAATGGCTGAAGGATCACTTCGATCAGCTCGACCCTGTTGTGGCCCATCGAATGATAAAAGGCAAGGAGGTCAGCGCCGGCGATTACCTCAAAAACGTCTTGGAGTGGAAACGCTTGAGAATAAAGGCGAACGAGTCTCTGAGGGATGTGGATGTCCTTTTGGTGCCCGCGACAATGATTCCAGCCCTCCCTGTCGCCGAGGTGGATGCGGACCGGGATGTCTATGCCAAAACAAACCTCTCCTATCTCCGTAACACGGCTATCGGCAATATCCTCAACCTGTGCGGCCTCGCCCTGCCTTGTGGTTTTACGCAAGAAGGCCTGCCTATCGGGCTGATGCTTTACGGGAAACCGTTCCAGGAAGATCTGGTGCTCCGCGCCGGTCATGCCTTCCAGCAGGCCACCGACTGGCACAGGCGTCCCCCGGATCTTTCGTGGGTTCAGGATCAGACGGGAGATCAAAGGTAAAAAGGGGGACGTCCCCAGAATCCAAAGATTTAGGGTAACACTTTAGCCGTTTGAAACCCCCATTCCCCTGTCCAAGTCCCAATTTGAAAAAAGGTAAATTCATACGATTTATGTGATTTTCCAGTTGCAGAAACCTCATGACTAAGGGTAAATGAAAGGAATGGAGGAAGAGGGCAGTATGGGGCGTGTGCAAGCAAATACAGAAAGGGGTTTCCAATGACAGAGAAGGGCAGGGCGGCAATATTCAAGGGTGTTGGCCAGCCGATGGAGATCAAAGAGTATCCGGTACCTGAACCGGAGCCTGGGGCGATTTTGATCAAGGTCACAATGGCCAACATATGTGGATCAGACTTACATCAATGGCGTGGAGAAATTGATCTCGCTTCTTCCGGCAAATTCTTACCGGCAATCATCGGCCATGAGATGATGGGCAAGGTCGCCAAACTCGGGGAAGGCGTCTCCAGAGACTCGGCGGGTGGGCCGTTGGCAGTGGGTGATCGAATCGTCTATCGCTATTTCAACCCGTGCGGCCGTTGCCCGGTTTGTCTGAAGGGCGAGGATGCGGCCTGCTCTGCGAACCCGAGGTTTATAATCCCCGTTGAGGTCCCTCCTCATTTCACCGGGGCCTACGCCGACTACTATTACCTCAGGCCGAACCAGACCGTCTTCAAGGTTCCGGATGACCTGACCGACGAAATGGTGGCACCGGCCAACTGTGCGCTCTCGCAGGTCATCTACGGTTTAGAGAAGGTGGGGTTTGGCTTTGGCGAAACCATTGTCATCCAGGGGGCTGGCGGCTTGGGCATCAATGCCGCCGCCGTTGCCAAGGAGATGGGAGCGCACAGGGTTATTGTTATCGACGGCATAAAGGAACGTCTGGAGTTGGCCAAGGCCTTCGGTGCCGATGAATTGATCGACATGGAGGATTACAAAACTCCCAAGGAGCGTATCAAACGGGTAAGGGAACTTACCGGCAATAAGGGGGCAGAGGTCGTGGCGGAACTGGTGGGCTCTCCCGAAGTCATACCTGAGGGGCTGGCGATGCTGGGCAGGGCAGGGCGGTATCTGGAGATCGGAAACGTCAGCCCGGGAAAGACCGTCAAAATTGACCCCGCCGTGTTGGTCTATGGTACCAAGACGATTTTTCCAGTCATCATGTACGGGCCCGATACCCTAAAAAAGGCCCTTGACTTCTTGGGCCGCACAAAGGATAAATACCCTTTTGACAAGATTCTCTCCCGTACCTACCCCCTGGAAGAGATCAACAAGGCCTTTGCGGATCAGGATAAAGGGCTGGTTTCCAGGTCTGCCATCGTCATGTAGGACGTTGGTAATGCTCGGCGAGTGATGAACCGCCTTTTTCAAGTAAAGAGTGGATGGTTATGGTTTACCAACAGCCGTGATTGACATCCCTTGTCCCCTTATCGTCTTGAAGGTTCGGACAAGAAAGACCGGTCTGCCTACACTTGATTTTCTTGATTCTCTTTTCTGAAAATGTTCAACCTTGCATAAAGCCGGCTGTCCCGTTTCTGTTTTAAGGCCTCGGCCGCGCCATCTTCATGGTCGTAAAATCCCTTTTCGCTTTTTAGCCCAAGACGGCCCTGATCAATCAGATCGTTCAAAATTTGGGGAGGTCTGAACTGATCACGGCCCAGTTTATCGTAGAGGTATTGGAATACCGCCCGGTAGGTGTCCAGTCCGGCCTGATCAATGATTTCAAAGGGACCAAAGGCACTCAAACGAAATCCAAAGCTCGACTTTACGATCCGGTCAACCTCCTCCGGGGACGCCAGTCCCTCTTCAACCATGGCAAGCGCCTCGGCGGCCATGGCAAGCTGGATTCTATTCGCCACAAAACCGGGGGCCGACTTGCACAGGGTGGGGAACTTGCCGATACGTTCCATAAATGCCACGGCATGATCGATCGTTTCCTGGCTGGTGAGGTCGGCCGGGATAATCTCTACAGCCGGGGTAATGGGCGGTGGATGGAACCAATGGGTTCCAAGCACCCTCTCCGGGTTGTGAGTGACAGCACTGAGCTCGTTTATGTCATAGGATGAGGTGTTGGTGGCCAGAATCACATCAGATCCGGCAATGGTTCCAAGCCTCTTAAAGAGTTCCTTTTTCAGCTCCAGGTCTTCGGTGATCGCTTCAAGGATATAGTCCGCTTTCTTGGCCGATCCTTCAAGGTCCGTGGTGAAATTGATGCGGCCCAGGGCATCCTCAATCCTCGGGGGCTGAATAAGATCCAATTGGACCATAAACTCAAGGTTTTCCCGAATCCAGGCCCGGGCCCGGCCAAGCAGCGCTTCGTCCTCATCGACAAGGAAGACCGCCAAGTCATTCAATGCAAAGACCTGAGCAAAACCATGTCCCATCACCCCTGCTCCCACCACGAGCACGTCTCTTATCTCTTTCATCTTATTTCCTCCTCAACTGATTGTTTGGACCGGGCCCCGCCGGAAGGAAGAATTCCTTCGGGATTGAGAACATTCCGGGGCGGCCGGGTTCGGTCCGTCGGATTTCCATTGCCCTCCTGACCGTAAAATGAATAAGGTACAGTCCTTTGCATTGTCAAGGGGGAATTTGAGGGAGATATGATCATTATTGACAGAAGTGGCCAATTCAAATATTTTCTTTCCGTGAGAATCAAAACCTATCATTCATTTGGCTAATCAAAGGAGGATGTCTTGGGGAAAAGAGAATCCTAATTGCTGTTGATGCATCTTTTTTTCATAAGCTGGCCTTTTGTGGCCTTTGCCCTTGTCCTCATCACTGTGGCCATCCTGGGGAAACTCATCGGATGTGGCCTGGTCGCGGCCGCCTTCAAATACAATTTCTGGGAATCCACTGTTATCGGGTTGGGAATGAACGGTCGTGGGGCTGTGGAAGTGGTCGTCGCCACGGTGATCATAAAACTGAGCAATGAACTCATGAACGGAAAGATTATCAGTGAACCTTTATTGACCGAGGAAAACCTTGAT
>JABMQV010000388.1 GCA_013203065.1 Desulfobacteraceae bacterium
CATCGCGTCGGCTTTCCCTGTAAACAGGATTATCCTAACGGACCACAACTATACATTTTTCGGAGTTCAATACAGAGCCTACACCCTTGATCCCGTCCGGCTTCGGACTCCCATTGCTGGGTTGACCCTCGGACTTCACTACTGACCTGATGGCTAATCTTTGGTCAGGTGGGACTTTCACTTACTGTGATCACCCACTGGGTAACAATAACCAATTTCATCTACATCTATATAGAATCCCAAGGTCTCGGATTTACCTTGGCACGAGGATTATGGCATATTAGGTTGAAAAGGGCGACCAAAATGCAATCAGCAGAGTATGCGTCTACCCTGATGCTGGAGCCGCGATCTTACACGGCACAATATAAAATTCCGTCCATAGTATGAAATGTGGAATTCCATAACATTGCCTATTCTGCATTCCAGACGATATGTGTTGCGGGACAGGGGCAAGTCCCTGACAAATTAGACAAATGAAGCCCCCTTCTGTATGATTAGTATAAGTCGGGTAAGTTTAGGACGTCTCAAAAATCACAAGAAAGGAGCTTTTGAACCGATGCTTTACGGTGCCATGAATTTCCCTATCCGGCCGGTCCTCAAAGAACTGAGGGATTTTTCCAAGCTTGGATTCGACTACCTGGAATTGACGATGGATCCGCCACAAGCCCACCATACGACAATCCTGCAAAACAAGGAGGAACTTTTGGCAGGCTTGGATCGTTACAATATGGGTATTGTCTGCCACCTTCCAACGTTCGTCTCCACAGCAGACCTCACCGACAATATAAGGGCGACTTCTCTGAAGGAAATGCTCGATTCTCTTGAGGTGGCTGCTCAGCTCAACGCGCTGAAGGTTGTGCTCCATCCCAGCTTTATCGGAGGTATGGGGATTTTCGTGAAGAATCAAGCAAGACAATATGCCCTCCATAGCCTGGAAGCCATTGTTGCCCTGGCAGACGTTCTTGGTCTTGTCCTGTGCCTGGAGAACATGTTTCCCCGAACCAATTCATTGGTCAATCCAGAGGATTTCGTGGAGGTATTCGATCGGTTTCCGTCACTCAAAATGACCTTGGATACAGGTCACGCCCATATCAAAGGCCGAAGCGGTAAGAAGGTGCTCGATTTTATCGATCAATTTGGTGACCGCATCTTCCACATCCACGCCAGCGATAACCTGGGCAAGGAAGACAGCCACCTACCTATCGGCGTCGGTACCGTTGATTTTCCCGAAATCGTCAAAGCCGTAAGAGAAATCGGATATAACGAAACCGTAACTTTCGAGATCTTCTCGCCCGATCGGGATTATTTGAGGATCAGTAGAGAGAAATTTGCGACGATGTTAGAACAGAAAGACAAGGGGGTCGTATCTTAATTATTTACTATTGGCTTTAACCTTTTGGGAAATAGGAGCTGGTTTATGGGACGAAACATCTTAATTACTATACTCTCAATTAGTCTTTCCATAGGGTTTACATATTCAGTGGAGGCAGGTTGGTTGCAGAAGACGGAAAAAGTGTTCAAGGATACTTCAAAATCGGTTGAAGAGACATTGGGGTCCCACAAAGAAACCGAGGTTGACAAGACCTCTGAACCAAAAGAAGCTGAAAAACAAAATCCTGAGAAATCCACTAAGGTATCCAAAACCTCATCTGATGATTCGGAACGTACTTCATCGGAAAAATGGGATGAAATTGATTCCTAAATCGATGAGGTTTTGGATGTAGACCTCCTAATTGAATAGGGCAATCCTCTCTGATTATTATGAATCGGTTTATAATTTCCCATAATATAGGGTTCAAGTCCTTTAATGGATGACCCCTATCTATACATCAAAGTTGGGAGGCTTGTTAAAAACCGTCAAGAAATAGTATTCAAAAACCAGGAAGGTCATATTCAATGATTCGTGCCAACGAAAAAACCGATCAGATCGCGGGCAAACTCATAGCCTATCTGAGAGATGAACTCAATGACTCCACGATAGAGTATGATTCACCCCTAACTCAGTTGCAGGGAGGGTTTGAAACATACATATATCGTTTCAAGCTAAACGGTGTTCAGAAGGAACTTTCTAAACCGTTGATACTGCGTTTGTACCCTCAGTCCTATGGTACTATAAATGCTATCTGGGAGAGTACTATACAGAATGTGCTGGCCGGTGAAGGATACCCGGTTGCCCAGGCGTATTTCACATGCACGGACATGTCGGTCCTCGGCGGAGCGTTTTTTATTATGGATTTCTTGCCAGGAAAGCCCATGATAACGGCTCCTATAGAGACCATACCTGGAATCCTGGGTAAAGCCCATGCTGCCCTGCATGGTATTGATCCGGAACCTCTGATCAAGTCGCTAAATGAACAAGGTATTGATGAGAATCAATGTAGGCTCAACAATCGGTTTGATTCTCTGCAAAACATCGCAAATGAATTATCCTGGATTCGTGACGGAGTAGACTGGCTGATGGAGAATCGCCCACCTGAACCGGAGCGTCTCGCCGTGTGTCACGGTGACTTTCACCCACTCAATATTCTCATCCAAGATGGCAAAATAACAGGCGTGCTTGACTGGCCTACTTTTCTTATCGCTGATCCAGCTTTGGATATCGCCAATACCATTGTGGTGACAACGATTCCTTCCAAACATCTCGCTTCTACAGTAGAACAGGACTTTTCCTCCGCCGATTGGGAAATGACCGCAGAACTGTATCTGGATGCATATCGATTACAGAGACTTTTAGACAGCACGCATTTAGATTATTATAGGGTCATGCGAAGTGTTAATGCTCTCATACAAGGCTTTGAGGGGCAGAAAATATGGCAGCATCCATTAATTGTAAAAGACCTGATCGAATTCATTCAGAAAGTCACTGAAATTCGAATAACGATGCCAGATTAGACAACTAGAGCGCAGGTGTGTACTTTGAAAAGCGCCGCCCAACACGCGCACGCAGCCGACCGACTGATCGAGAACCCTCTTGTTGCCGGTGTCGTTTATGTGTCGTATCGGTCCTTGCCGGGCATGCCGTGTCACCCGGCGGCGGCTGATGCGCCAACCGTTATACCCCATGTAGGGTTGTACTAAAGACACAAATAGCATTGTTACAGGGACTTATTCTTTGCCGTTTAATCAAACTTCCATTATTAATCCTGAATTTTTAGTTTATCAAAGTGCAAAATAACACTATAGC
>JABMQV010000042.1 GCA_013203065.1 Desulfobacteraceae bacterium
CTAGGAGGCTGTCCGAGAATGAGATAGTTTTTTCAAGATCAAGGAAGGCGGAAATTATAACCACAGGAATACATTAAAGTATTTCGAGGATTATAATTTGAGCTTGACGCAGAGATTGGGAAAAATAGCCATTCTCGGACAGCCTCCTAGCTACCGTAGCCCGTGCCCCGTAAGTCTCTCCAAGGCCTCCAGGTACTTCCCCCTTGTCTTCTCTATGATCTCAGGTGGCAGTTTGGGAGGTGGTGGTATCTTCGGCCAGTTTATCTTAACAAGATAATCCCTCAAGAACTGCTTATCAAAACTCTTTTGGGGACCTCCCGGCGTATATTCATCCACTGGCCAGAATCTTGAAGAATCAGGGGTTAGCGCCTCGTCGATCAGAATAAGCTTTCCATCTTTGATACCAAACTCAAATTTTGTATCCGCCACAATGATCCCTTTTCCCGCGGCAAAATCCCTTCCAAATTCATACAGCCGTAAACTCATCTCGCGAACCTGCTCTGCCATCTCCTTCCCTAGAATATCCACGGCCTTTTCAAAAGGGATATTTTCATCATGCATGCCATCGGCCGCCTTGGTAGATGGTGTAAAAATAGGCTCGGGCAATTTATCCGACTCACCCATGCCCTCCGGAAGCGGAATCTCACAGACACTCCCATTTTGAAGGTATTCCTGCCAACCCGAGCCTGAAAGATATCCTCGCACAATACACTCAACGAGCAATGGCTTTGCTTTCTTTACAAGCATACTTCGACCCTCAAGCTGGTCGGCATATGGGTGGCAGACCACAGGATATTCATAAGGACTACTGGCAATCAAATGATTCTCAACGATCGTTTCAAGTTTCTTGAACCAAAAAAGGGATATCCCTGTAAGGATCTTTCCTTTATCGGGAATCGGGTCCGCCATCACCACGTCGAATGCCGACATACGATCGCTTGCAACGATCAACAGTTGATCATCGATCTCATATACATCCCTGACCTTGCCGCGCTTTACAAGCTGTATGTCTTTAAAATCACTCCTTTCCAAAGCATCTGAGCCCATAATTGTATCTCCTCCGAACGTTCCATTTCCTTAAATCACGCCTGAGGCGTGTCGCCTCAAATTTACCCCTACTTCCCCTTCTCTCTCTCCATCAGCCTTTTCAGGTACTCCCTATAGAATCCTAATACGCTGTTTCGAAAAGAGACGGTTTCAGCAAAGGGCGGTATACCCTTATACTGTTTGACCCGATGCGGGCCCGCATTATAAGAGGCCAACGCCAGACTTATATCTCCCTTTTGAATTCTCATCATTTCGGAAAAATATTTATAGCCATGTTCAATAGCCTTGGCCGGGTTGAGGCGATCATCTTTGGCCCTGTCAATCAACTCACTCTTGTATCGGGAAAACAACCGAGCACGTTTTTTCCTGCAATCAAGTGACTGCTGCATGTATTTCCTTGCAAGCCTTGCAGATTTCACCTTGGTCTTTTCAGTAAGCTGCGAGATAAGGGCTATTGCCTTTCGTCGCAACTTCCGCTCTTTTGTCAAAAGTGATACAGCTTGGCCAAAATGGGGCGGATCAAAGATATTTTTCATCCCCAGGTCTTTTGCAGTCTTTGGCATGATCTGGGTCAGACCGGCAGCCCCCACATAGGACACGGCCTTGGGAGAAAAATTGGACTCCCTCCTCATCAAGGCCATAAAGAGCAGGGGATCCACGTCATATTTTGTTTTTTTCTGTTTTTTATATTCAGACGCCACGAGTGGCGCATAACGGGAACCCGGCCACCCAACGATATCCTTCCACGCTGGATCAGGATTTGATCTCCTGGTTGACCTTTGTCTGTCAAGATCAAACCCTTTCAACGCCTCCGCGGGGGCCTTTTTTGTAAAATAGCCGAAGACATGGTTTACAAACCTTATATTTTCAGGGGTTAATCGGGGGGCATCCCCGTCTACCCCTTGACATCGGTTGTAAAAAAGGCCCAACCCATCTCTCAGATTACTGGACGCATTTTCAAGGCTTGATGCCAGCAATTCATCTATCAATTTGGAACATTTCCCTTTGTCCAGCCGGTCATCCAGTTCCGGGTCAAGCCTGGTCCTATAGGCCTTCATATACCCGTGTGCTGATCGAAACGCCCTTTTAGAAAGGAGCGCCAGATCTCCTGCCCTTTTTGCATGTTCTCCCTGAACTTTTTCCCTCTCCTGTGTTTTAATTGCGTCAATCGCCCTTTGACGATACGTCTCCGCCTCCTTGAAGAGTTCGGTGGCCTTGAGATAGTCCGGGGCCACCGGCACCCTAAGACCAAATGAACGGGCAACCTCGGGTCTTATCCTCAGAATCCCCTCCTCTCCCCTATAGGATCCATCTGCCAGGCTCTTCTTGTGTCTTTCCGAGTTATAAGAGACAATGCCCTTTCTCAGCGCGGACAAATCAGCCAACGTCACAGGCGGAAAAAATATTTGGCCTACGAAAAGAGACATTGTAAGAGAAAAATACAATAAGATCTTTAGTGTTTTTCTTTGGAAAGACATAAGGAATCTGAAGCCACAACTATCTGATGAATTTTTAATAATAAAGGCTTTTTGGAATGGTTAAGAACGAAAAGGGGTCGTTACGGGTTTATGGGCCGTCCATGATCCCTCCGTCCGACACACTAACAGAAGCAAGACCAACTTTAAAGTCCCAAAATTCACAAAGTGTTCTTCCTTCGGGGATGAAATACCGAATAGGAGCTTGATCACGTCGGGGGCCCTAAAATTGCAAAGCTAGGAGACTATCCCATGTTTTCAGGAAGTTGGTCAGGTGCTCATATTGACATTCACTCTAATCAAACTTAATTTTATCCCGTTTATATAAAGTCTTGAGATTGGCCTATATATAGATTTTCACATAGTATTGGAGGAGAACAAAAAATGCAATTTGATAAATTCACCCTAAAGGCGCAAGAAGTCATTCAGGCCGCACAGCAATTGGCAGAGAAATATGGTCATCAGCAGATTGAACCCGAACATCTGGTGCGAGCCATCTTAGACCAAAACGAAGGTGTGGTACCACCATTGCTTGGAAAGATCGGGGCCGACAAAGGCCAGCTTATACAGTCTTTTGAAGGGGCCTTGGAAAAAATCCCCAAGGTTTCAGGGACTGGGCTGGGCCAGGCTTACATTTCGCCCCGCTCAAAGTCTGTCCTGGACAAGGCCTTTTCCGAGGCGGAGCAGATGAAGGATGAATTCGTAAGCCTCGAGCATATCCTGTTGGCCGTGACGGGGGAAAAGGAAGGGGAGGCTTCGCGCCTGCTCGCCATGGCCGGAATCACCAGGGACACGATCCTACAGGCACTGGTAGATATCCGAGGCGGCCAGAGGATCACGGATCAGAACCCCGAAGACAAGTTCCAGGCCTTGGAGCGGTTTACCATTGACTTGACCGCAATTGCCTCGAAAGGGGACCTGGATCCGGTCGTGGGGCGGGACAGCGAGATCAGGAGGATTATCCAGGTCCTTTCCAGAAGGACCAAGAATAACCCGGTATTGATCGGTGAACCAGGCGTCGGCAAGACCGCCATCGTGGAAGGTCTGGCTCAGAGGATTGTCCAGGGGGATGTGCCGGAGACCCTAAAAGACAAGCGGGTGGTGGCCCTGGATATGGGGACCCTTATTGCAGGTGCCAAGTACCGCGGGGAATTTGAAGACAGGCTCAAGGCCCTCCTCAAAGAGGTAACCGACGCCCAGGGTCAAATCGTCCTCTTTATAGATGAGATGCACACCCTCGTAGGGGCGGGGGCTGCAGAAGGGGCTGTGGACGCTTCCAACATGCTAAAACCAGCCCTTGCCAGGGGCGAACTCAAGTGCGTTGGCGCCACAACCATAAAGGAATACAGAAAATACATCGAAAAGGACGCGGCATTTGAAAGGCGCTTTCAGCCGATCATGGTCGAGGAACCCACCGTTGAAGACACCATTTCAATCCTCAGGGGGCTCAAGGAAAAATATGAGGTACACCACGGCGTGAGGATCAAGGACTCGGCCCTGGTGGCAGCAGCAACCCTCTCCCACAGA
>JABMQV010000389.1 GCA_013203065.1 Desulfobacteraceae bacterium
CGATCTCCTTGATATCGTATAGCACCATGGTTGTGTAGGGCAGGAGCCTGTCGAGGGCCTCTCTTGAGCACAAGCCGCAGGTATCCAGCGCGGTGTGAATGCCCTTTGCCCTCAGACCCTTGAGTAGCGCACCGGCAAACCGGGCCTGCCTGGTTGGCTCGCCCCCGGAAAGTGTGACGCCTCCTCCGGATTTTTCAAAAAACGACCGATCTTTTAAAAGCTCACCTACAAGCTCACCGGAACCCCAGTTCTTCCCGAGGAGTTCCAGGGCCGCGGACGGGCACGCTTCCGCGCACGAACCGCAGCCCTTGCACACATCCCTGTTTATGGCCACGCCTTCGGCCCTGTGTGACAGGGCGTCATCAGGGCACGACTCCAGACAGGTCTTGCACCCGATGCAACGGGACCCTATCCAGTGCACCTGAGGACGCGGGGAGATGCTCTCGGGGTTGTGGCACCATGAACAGCTGAGGGGGCATCCCTTCAGAAAAACCGTGGTCCGGATGCCGGGTCCATCCTCGGTGGACATCCTCTGAATTTCAAGGACCGTGCCCTGAGGCATATCCCCATGGTTTTCAACGGGCATGGGGTCAGCCCTCAAAACTTGTTATGACTCACCCTGGCAATGACTTCATCCTGAAGTTCTTTACCCACGGTGGTGAAATAGGCGTTGTAACCGGTTATCCTTACCAGCAGATGGCGATAGTCTCGGGGATGCTGCTGGGCCTCCCGGAGCATGCCGGGGGCGAGCATGTTGACCTGAAGCGCGGTTCCCCCATTTTCCACGTATCCTTTCAGAAACCCATTGAATTTTTCCCTGTGTTCAGGATCTCTCATAATGGAGGGGTTGAAGGTGATGGTGTGGCTTGCGCCATTGGGAAGGCAATTGAAATACTCTTCCCAATCCCCGCTGCCTTCGGGAGACTTGCCCCCGAGCACTTTCCCCACAGAGTTTACATTGGCCGTGGGTCCGTTGATGTCCGCTCCGTTTGAGGGGCATATGGCGTTTGAAAGGAATTGTCCTTTGGGTCTGCCATCCGCGCTGGCGGCCATGACGTACCCATCTCCGGCCCAGTAGTTCCAACTCAGCATCCCCGGCCTGAATTGCCGGTCGGTGGACCGTGTCCTGTGTTTCCATGTCTCCTCACACCAGAGATCCATGACCTTTTTGGCCATGAGATCCGCCTCATCGTCATCACGGCCATACTTTGGCGCCCTGTTTCTGGCCTTGGCCTGAAGTACCTCATACCCGCCCCAGTTCTCCTTCAAAGCAGTGATCAGTTCCTCCATGGTGCACGCTTTCCTGTCATACACCAGGTACTTGATGGCCAGGAGGGAATCCACGGTCGTGGCATAGGTTACTGCCTCCAGTGTGGTGAAGTTGATTTCTGCTCCCCCCCGGGTGATATCAAGGCCCTTTTCAGCACATCCCTTTATGAGGCATGACAGATAGGGGGTGGTAAAAAACCGGGCCCTTATGGCTTCGGATGTCTCATGGGTCTCCACGCACTTCTTAACGATATAAGCCATCTGCTGCTCGTAACCGTTCCAGAACTCATCCCAACTCCTGAAGTCATTGGCATCCCCTGTGTCAGGACCATCCTGTCCTATTCCCTCTGTTTTGCCGGTTATCGGATTTTTGTGGGGAAGCAGGTCCTTCCCCCCTGTGAGTGTAAGCTCCACGGCCTTTAGCAGATTAAGATTGTTATCCACGGTGCCCGAACGATCATTTCCCACCATGGTGTTTTCAAGACATCCCACGGGGGCGTATTCATGGACGTTTTCTTTGTTGATGAGGTGGGTAATCCCCGATCTCTCGGCCTCCAGCATCATCCCGGCCATGGAGCGTTCATCAAAATTGAGAAGAAAAGGCGCACCCTGGCTGGAGGAGATCATGTCCACAAGTTTATCAAGGAGGACGTCGGGAGAATTTCGGTGCAGCCTTACATTGGGCTTAGGTTCCAGGATGGGTGTCATCTCGTCGATCACTTCAAGCAATGCATAGGTGAGGTCATTTGTCATGTCCACCCCGTCCTTTCCCATCCCCGAAAGGGTGATGAGCTGGCCAAAACCCGCGGTGATGCCCTGGTTTCCATTGCGGATCATTGCGTCATAGGCGGTGTTGCAATGTATCCAGAAACATTTCAGGATCTCTTTGCCAAAATCCCTGTTCATTCCCTGCCCGAGGGAGTGCTTCCAGTAGGGGGAAAGGTACTGGTCAATCCTGCCAAAGGATACCCCCGGCCCGGGATAGTTCTCATCGCTCATGACAAGCATGTGATTGATCCACAGTCCCTGCACGGCCTCCCAGAAGGTTTGCGGGGGTTTCCAGGGGACCCTGTCCAGATTTTGGGCCATCTGCAGAAGCTCATCTTTTCGGTTTGGATCTGCTTCCTCTTTTGCCAGTTCCCTGCAGCGTCCCGCATATGCTGCGGCCAGATCTCCGGGCATGGTTGCAGCAGTCATCATGGCCCTGAGCTGGGCCCCTTTGGCCCCATCCCGCTCTTCTGGGCTCAGGCGTTCATATCTGGAAAGAAGATCCGCATGAATCCCCTCCCACCCCATGGCAAGCGCCCTTTCATAACCCGGTATGAGATGCCCGCTTGTGGCCCCTGCATTGCCATAGCCGTGATCATGAAACCACTTCACCTTCTCCCTGGCGCCGTTCTTGCCCAGAATCAGGCTGTCGTACACTTTTCGCTCTTCTTTGGTGAAACACAGGGAGGTCTGAACATTAAACCGGCCACCTGCCAATAGATCTCCGGGGAGAATCTCTTGTGGCACATGGTTCACCATGACCTCCTTCAGAAACCATGCCCTTCTCTCCGGGAGAGTCCAGGACCAAAAGTCCGTTTGCAGTTTCACCTGTCTCGCCCCCTGTTGAAAGCTGCCCCCCAGGGTTTGAAGAAGCGGGTATATCTCCGGGACGATGAAGTAAGTCATCTCGTTAAACTGCAGGTCCCAAGGGGTCCCGGTGGTCCATGCTGTAAATGCATTGTTCCATGACCTTTCCGTGCCTTTGAAGTAATAGTCCCTGAGCCATGAGATTCTGGGGGAAAGCCCCTTGGGTTCCTTGATAGTGTGTTGGAATTCTTCAGCCGTGGCAATGCTC
>JABMQV010000390.1 GCA_013203065.1 Desulfobacteraceae bacterium
GAATTCCGGCTCTCACTAAAACCTCATCTCTCAACTCATTTTTGGCTAATTCGGAAAATGCCCCTTCCGGCGTCATGCTGTCCCGGCGGAACCTTTCGTAAACCTGTTCGTAAATCTCCCCTGGAGTTTGTTGGCTGTCCCATGCGCTTCCGGAGGAAAAAAAGATATCCAACCACAATTTGATCGGCTCCATTTTGAGGTTATAATCAATCGGGAATTCAGAAAAAAAGGGTTCATCTTCTCTCAAGGTGATTTCCTCGATAGTTTCCTCTTCGTCATACATTCCCAGATGCCGCTTCAGACCATGGGCAACAGGATCTTCCAGGAACTTCTTTAACTGTTTCACGGTAATTTTTTCAACAATCCTTTTGTCCTTTTGAAGTCTAGCCGCCTCCGAAGTAAAATCCGGGAAAAAGCCTTGAAGGTTTTTCTTGGTTTCTTTCGAGGCCTTCGCCGTCACCTGTTCCCATAAACCATTTTCTCGGTAATAGGCTATCCTGTCGGCCAGGGAATAGTTGACCAGGACATCGGAAGCCTCATTTACTGCGTCTTTTGCGAGGTATTTTTCACTGCTCCCCTTGAGAGGAATATGCGTAATGCTGAATGGCCGTCCCTGTGAAAGGACTTCCTGCTCCACATATCCGCGCAGCTGGTTCACCACCGAACAGGGCTGTATGGTTTGGTCCTTTTGAAGGTCTTTCGAGATGTAGCTGATATAGAGCTTGTCCCGCACCGATAAGAGCATCTCAAGGAAAAGATAGCAGTTGCGCTCGGGCAAGTTGATGTCGCCGATCTGCCTTTTCAAGAGCCGCAGATCCAGGGATGATGTATCGGCTTTTCCGGGAAATGCCCCCTCTTCCATACCCAGTACGTAAACGATTCCGAAAGGAATGGGGCGCATGGGTTGAAGTGCCGATATCGTGACACCCCCGGTCAGATAATCCCCATAACCCCCTGAAATAGCTCTCAGGTTGGATTTGATGAATTCCCGGATTACCTCGAGATCCAGGTTTTGATTTCCCTTGCCTTTTCCTGATTTTTCTTCCCGGAGTTGGTCATAGATCTTCAAGTCCCCCAATGCCTTAATCAAAGATTGCTGAACAGCTGCTTCACCGCTACTGTCAGACGGGACTTGCAGCAGATCATCGCACACCTTCAAGAGTTTGTCCTTCCATTCCTCTCCTGAAGCCTGTAAATTCGCCAGCACCATCACTGCACGATGTAGTTTTTCCACAACCACGGAGAATTTTTCTACAAGATCTACATCACCCGTATTTACATCGTAAAACGGCACCAGTGTATGAAAATGCCTGAAATTGTCCCCGGTTCCTTCATCAGGAGCGGTGAGGATTCTCGACAACCGCAGTCTCTGAAGACCCTGCTTCCAGGTATAATAGCTGCTTTCCCGATATCCTTTATCCTTCTTTGATTGCGAATCAAAGCTGTGGAAGATATTTAAAGACTCGGCCCAGCCTGCCCATAAGGTGATTTCTTCCGGTCCTATCTGCCACCTGTTCATGAAACAGGGGTTCAATAGGAGATCAAAAACCTCTTTTCGGGAAAACCGTCCCGCGGCAAGTTCAAGAATCCCCAATATGGCCTTTCCGTACACGCTTTCTATGTCAGCACTTGAGTCAACAAGGTTGTAGGCCAGGCACTTGGGATAGCGATTAAAGACTGAGTCAAAAACAGGTTTATACTTAGAGATGTCCGGCACAAGGATGGCTATGTCGGTCAATCGAAGTTTTACATCCCTTTCAAGGTTATAAAGAATGCTGTTATATAGGGTCTCCACTTCTCTATGGATACCCGGACAGGCAATTATCTGGAGGGACGTGTCCTGGGGGAGTTTCTGAGTAATATCCACTTTAGTGGAAAGAGTGAAAATATTGTGTTGAACCTTTTCCAGCACGGTTGCCGGTTCTGCTTCCCTCGTGAAGCAGGCGTTGAAATCATAGTCTGTAAGTTGACACAGAAGGCGGATATTTTCCCGGCCAGGCTTGCCCCACAATGCCAGGAGTTCATTATCGTCCTGTTCCAGGATCTCGCCGCTGTCCCTTTCTTCCGGGGTGATCTCCAATCTCTTGACGTTTCTCCTTTGAATCCATTTCTTTTCCCGGGGTGTCCTGATATCCTCCCAGAACTCACGGGATGGGTTTAGGGCATAAATGAAGACCTCGTAATAATCCCTCAACTGTCCAATAAGCCCCAAATGAAACGCGGACACGTGCGACAGCCCGAAAAAATGCACGAACTTCTTGCAGACAGCCCGTTTCAAATCAATGCGTTCGGAAGAGAAGATCTCATCGGCGTACTCTCTCATGGAAAGGAGGCGTTTTTCGGATCTTTGGGCGTATCGGTCGCGCAGTTCTCTCATTCGTAGATATAGTTTTTGCTGACAAACCTCCATCCCCGTTAGTTGGTTTTTGGCGTCGCACCACCTCTGAATCATACCGGACCGGTGGAACTCATAATCCTCAAACAGGTGGACAATCTTCTCCGTCAGCTGCCAGAGTTTAACCGCATAATCTGGTCCCTTTTTCCCGTCATGTTCGAGAAGGTAATGGTTTAGAGGGGTGAATTCGGCCTTATCCTGTCTCAGGGTCTGCAACGCATAGAGAAGAAACATCCTCAGATAGGAATTATCAATCATTTCCGGTTTGTCTTCGTTTGAATCCAGCCTTGCAAGTAGTTCCCACAGACCTGATTCCAGGTACTGGATGTCAAAATTCATAAAAACCGATCGCTTCTTTGCAAGGGTCAACTGCAGCCATTTTGTCAGGTTTTGATTAGGAACAATCGTCAGGGATCCTTCAAAAACATTCTTCTTTGTTTGATTTTCCAGATCAACGATTGCCACAAATTTGTCTACCAGTTCTTCCAACTGGTTGCTGAAATAAAGCTCAATGGCCATTTTCAAACTCAGTTTTTCTGGATCTGCTTAAGGGTGTCACGGCTCCCGTCCCACTCAAATCAAACTAACATACTGTAAATACTATGTTTTTGTCATTGCTTCGGAACTGGGGGACCCACCCGATAGGGTGGGGTGTCCGAAGGACAATTTTGTACTTCGGATTTCGAATTCTTGACCAAAAAAAGGGCTTTCGGTTAAACACAATCTAGCATAGATCACTATGAGATGTATGGTCAATATGATCATATACCGCGGTGCCCCCATAATCATCAATGAATTCGTCGCCCCAGTCCCCCAGACTATTTCCAGTGGGTACTATCATCTGTCCTTCAGGGCCTTACAGCGGATCTGATTAATCGCGTCCATAACACACAGGTGTGACCTATACGGTCAAATAAGAGTTTTTACCTCTGCTTACCTTCATATCCTAACTTACCCATTATACAAAGCTATTCCGGACTTCTCTTTTCCCTTGACATACCGTCTTTTACCCTGTAATATGTCTCAAAGGTTGGATATAGGGATGGACAAACAGGGAGGGTTATCATGGCAAAGAGGCAAAAGACAAGTTACCCCGGGTTGTATTTCAGGGAAGCCAGGCGCATCGGCA
>JABMQV010000391.1 GCA_013203065.1 Desulfobacteraceae bacterium
AGCCACCCATGCAGCCATCCTTTTGAGCTTGCTCTTTGTCTCCGTATCTGGGCCGAAGCCCCTGCGCTTTGCTTGAACAGGGACCGGAGCGAAGAGAGCAAAGAATCCCGGACCATCAGCTGTGCGACAGGCGCCTTTTCTGTTGACAGGTGTGTGACAATGTGGCAGGAACTCCATGCAAAAGACCACGTTCAGGTCAAAGACAAAAATCAAAATAGGGAGTTATCAAGTTTTTGGCTTCCGTATGGACAGCAAAGAATTCATATCCTTTCGCAAAAAATTGAACAAGACGCAGACCCAGATGGCACAGTTGCTCGGAACGTCTTTTAAGGCGATTCAGAGCTACGAACAGGGGTGGCGATCCGTCCCTGTCCATGCGGAGCGGCAGCTTCTTTTTTTGATCGCAAGGATCAATGGCGACAAGGAGTCGGGCAGGTCGTGCTGGACTATAAAGAGATGCCCCCCCGAGCGAAGGAAAAAATGTCCTGCGTGGGAGTTCCGGGCAGGGGACCTGTGCTGGTTTGTCAATGGTACCACCTGTGAAGGCGTGATTCACGGAAATTGGAAGAAAAAGATGAAGATGTGCCGTTCATGTGATGTCTTTTCCTCCATGGTATAGAAATTGAGTGATCATCCCATTGAGTTGTCAGTAATCCATTTCCCGTAAAGGAAAAGCCACTATGTTATTCACAGTAAGCCTGTATATCGCGCTGATAATCTTTGTTTTGGGTTTGTGCTACAGGATATCCAATTGGTTCCGGTACAGCCTTGACAGGGATGAAAGGAGGCCTGGAACTGCGAAGAGAGCCTCTGCGGCGTTAAAGGGGATTTTTCTGACGGTATTCAGTGCCCGGATTTTAACCCTTCTGAAGGCCTTTTTCACGGATGTACTTTTTCAGGTCAGGGTATACAAGGAGAGCCGGCTTCGATGGACCATGCACATCTGTATATTCTGGGGCTTTAGTCTTTTGCTGCTGATGCATGCCCTGGAAAAATTCACAAGTTCTCTCCTCTTTACAGATTACTCGTCCACCCTGAACCCATTCTTATTTCTCAAAAATATCTTTGCCGCCGTTGTGATCCTGGGGCTCGGCATTGCGGTCTACAGGCGATTTGTTTTGAAAGTACCGCACCTTATCACCAATACCGTGGATATCTACGCTATGGTGGTGCTTGCCGTGATCATGCTCTCCGGGATTTTTTTGGAAGCAGCAAAAATCGTGTCCTACAACGACTATCAGCGTATGGTGGAGGAGTATGCGGATTCAGACGATGAACAGGAGCTGAGGACCTTAGAGAGTTACTGGGTTGAAAAGTTTGGAGTCGTTGCACCCAACCAAAAGGGGCCGTTCGATAAAGAGATCCTGGCCCAGGGAATGGAACTCCATGAAATGAGTTGTGCTGCCTGCCATTCCCGACCCCAATGGGCCTTTATAAGCTATGGCGTAGCCAAGGTCATCAAACCGATTGCCATCGGGTTGGATCAGGCCGGTCTTCCGAAACTCCTCTGGTATATTCATTTCCTGGCATGCTTTGTTGGCCTGGCTTATCTGCCCTTTAGTAAGATGTTTCATATCTTCGCCAGCCCAGTGAGTATCCTTACCAACGCGGTGGCAGACAAAGAAAGATTTGACCCGGCCAATAGTGCCACCAAAGAGATCATTGAACTGGATAGCTGTACTCGGTGTAAGACATGTAGCCTGTGGTGCTCCATTGCGGTATCCATGGAGACCATTGATAATGAAAACATCCTTCCGTCTGAACGGATCGAATCGCTAAAATCCCTTGTGGCCAAAAGGGAACTCAGTGATTCCCAGTTGACGGAAATTTGGAAGGGGGCTTACCGCTGCACCCTTTGCGGGAGATGTAAAGAAGTCTGCCCCGTAAGCATTGGTCTCAGGGATCTGTGGAAAGGAATGAGAGAGCATCTGGCCGGGAAAGGACTACACCCACCTATCCTTCAGATAGTTCAAGAGGCCGTGGGCAATGAGCACAATCCCTTGGACTATGACAATGAAGAACGGGCCATGTGGGTGGAATTCATGGATGACCCCCCGGATGACGAGTTCCAGAGACAAACGGCAGAAACAGCTTACTTTATCGGATGTGTTTCCTCTTTTTCTCCGGCAGTCCAAAAGATCCCGGAAGAGTTTTGTAGGATTCTAACCACGGCCGGTGTGGATTTCACCATCCTGGGAGAAAAGGAATGGTGCTGCGGGTTCCCGCTTCTCTCAGCCGGTATTCTCGAAGGGGTGGAGGAACTCAAGGAACATAACATTCATGCCATACGGGAAATTGGGGCCAGGACCGTGGTATTTTCATGCCCGTCCTGTTTTCACACCTGGTCCCATGAATACGCCGCGGATATAAAAGATGTGAGGCTTGTGCATGCGGCTCAGTTCCTGGCGGAGTTGATAGACACGGGTCGAATTGAATTAAAAAAAGATCTGGCCGGAACCGTCACCTACCACGACCCATGTGATCTGGGTCGTGCCTCAGGGGTGTACGAGGCGCCGCGCAGGGTCATTCAGAGCATACCTGGGTTGAAATTCTTGGAACTCTCTGAAAGCGGGAAAAAATCGCTCTGCTGCGGGGGCGGTGGAGACGTTGAGATGTACGACGACGGGTTGACAGCAAAAGTTGCCGCAAAAAGGGCAGGGCAGATCCGCGATTTGGGAGCAGAAATCTGCGCTACCGCCTGTCAGCAGTGCGTCCGTACACTAACCACCGCCATGAGAAATATTGATGCAAAGATAGAGGTCCTGGATCTTATACAACTGGTGGGGCGATCCATGTCCTCAGACCCGTAGCGCCTGGCATTCGTTTTGGAAAGGAGGTGAAAATAGCGCGTCATTTCGTAAGGGAGATTTAGTCAAGCAGCATTAACTCAAAAGTCTTTTTTTTAAAGGAGGTGTCGGAAGATGAACCTAGAAGATGTCAAACCCGATGCTACTGCGGATCTCAGTGGCAAGACGTGTCCTTATACGGTTATGGGGGCCAGGGATGCCCTAAAACCTTTGGGGAAAGGACAGGTTTTGGAGGTGATCGTGGATTATCAACCCGCTGCGGAGGAGTCCATCCCGAATTTCTTGACGAAGAAGAAATATCCGTTCCAAGTCTCGGAGATGGATGCTGGCAAGTGGCGATTTGTTATTGAAAAGGCCGATTAGTGACAGGGAGGGTAAATGGTTATGGCAGAATTTAAAGGGATAAGTTTGCCGGATGATCTCTACTATGAACCCAAAGAACACATGTGGGCAAGAGTAGAGGGCAACCGGGTTCAGGTTGGTCTGGATGCCTTTGGGGTACAGGCTACCGGAGGCAACACCCAATACGTAAAATTGAAACCGGCCGGGGCAAAGGTCAAGAAATTGAAGCCTTTTGGATCCATCGAGGCAGGCAAATATATCGGACCCCTGAGGGCTCCTGTCGGGGGTGATATTGTAGAGATCAATCAGAAGGTAATCGACGACCCCACATTGGTAAACACGGACTCCTTTGGCGAGGGGTTTTTTCTGTTTATTGAGGCATCCAATCTGGAGGAAGATCTCAAAGATCTGCTCAGTGGGGCAGAAGATATTCAGAAGTGGCTAGAGGCGGAATATGCAGAATATGAAGCCAAGGGGGTATTCGAGTAAAGATGAGGCTCCTGAAGCAAAAATTGGAAACGGAGGTAATAGGTTATGGCGAGAATGGCTATTTTGTTAACAGAAGGTCCCTGGCAGACGGAGAATTATGAGATCTTTGCGCGTCTGGCAGAGACTGCCCTGGATAAGGGACATGACGTTGAGGCATTCTGGTATATTGATGCGGTCTACAACGCAATCAAACATCAAAAATTTCCAGCGGATGTGCCCCTTCCCGTAGAGAGAATGAAAAAACTGGTGGAGAAGGGAGCCAAAATTATAGCCTGTGGCATCTGTGTAAACGCCAGGGGCCTGGAAGGGGGGAAGGAGTTTATTGACGGAGTTCGTGTTGGCGGATTACCCGATCTTGCCGACATGGTCAGTGACGCAGATACGGTTATCACACTCTAGGTGGGTCCCAGGGACTCAACTGATTGAAGGAGGGATGTTGAATGGCGGAGAAAAAAGTCTTGATAAATATTTGCAGAGCGCCTTTTGGGACCGTGTTCTACACAGAGGGCCTGCGGGCGGCAGTTGGAGTAAGTGCCGGGATCGATGAGAATATCCCTACGGTTCTGTTCCAATTGGACGGCGTCTTTTATTGTCTGAAGGATGTGGACAGGACGGATGCCCTTGCCTATTTTGAATCTTACAAGGGAATGGGGACAGAGCTTTGCGCTGTCAAAGAGGATCTGGACGAGAGGGGGATAACGGAAGCCGAGTTGGCCGACGATATCACCGTGATCTCAAGAGAAAGGGCCTTTGAGCTGTTTCAGGAGAATGATTTCAGTATGGATTTTTAGGAGGTAATCACATGCTCTATCTATGCGGAGACAAAATAATAGGACCCATGGGACTGCAATATGCCCAGATGGATCCCGATGCCATCGTGGTTTTGATCAAGGACGGTGTCTACCTTGATACCGGAGCGGTTCAGGACAAAAAAATATACGCCATTGACGAAGATGTTAAGAGGCGTGGGATGGAGGAGCGCTTAAAGGAGAAGGTTGACATTATCGGTTATGACAAGCTGGTTGACCTCGTTTTTGAAAACAAAGTAGCAAATTTTGTTTGAAATGTTCAGGGGTATCGACTGGTGGTGTGATGGTCAGATTGCTTGATCTGGGTTACGTGTCTTACCTGCAGTCTCAGACCATTTACCATGCGGTGGCCTATTGTACCGCTGAGGCCTCGCAGGGGACCATTATCATTCTGAATCCCAGAGAGCCTTACGTTTGCATCGGTTATCATCAAGTCCTGGAAAAGGAGATAGACACTGAATACTGTGCTCAAAAAGGAATTCCGTTTCTGAGGAGGGAGGTGGGAGGAGGCACGGTCTATCTGGATAAAGAACAGATGTTTTTTCAATGTATATTTCCCAGTGGCAGTGTCCCCATGAAGGTCGATAATCTCTATGGGCTGTTTTTACAACCCGCAGTCAATACCTATCGCAAAATGGGGTTGGACGCCCGATATCGCCCAGCCAATGACATCGAGATAGGTGATAAAAAAATATGTGGTACCGGGGCCGGAAGAATAGGCGATGCATCGGTCGTGGTGGGGAATATCATGTTTGATTTTGATCATGGAGAGATGTCCCGGGTGCTTCGTGTCTCATCTGAAGCCTTTAGAAACAAGGTCTGCGAAGCCATGGAGAACTATGTGACTTCACTGCGAGCCGAACTGGGCCATATCCCTGAGCGGGAAGTAGTGAAAGGCCTCTTGATCAGCGAATTTGAGAGGATGCTTGGCGTCTCTTTGCAAAGAGGCGACTTAACGCCTGATGAGCACCGGACGGTGGCGGAGCTGGACGGCCGGTTCACCGACCCTGGGTGGCTCCATGAGGAAGGCGGAAAGGTAAACGACTGGGTCAAGATAACAACCGATGTAAGGGTAATGGAATCAAAGTACAGATCAGCTGGAGGTCCAATAACGCTCCTCCTTCGATTGAAGAATGATACCATCGATGACATCGTCATATCCTGTGAGTTCGCATTTCACTCACAAATCGATCTAAAGGGCCTGGAAGATCATCTTATTGGACAACCGGTTGAAGCCGGTTCATTGCTAAGAACCATTAAATCCTTCTATGCATCAAACGGTCTGCAATCTGCAGCGATCACGCCGGATGATATGGTACGGGCGATCATGGGAGAAAAGAACTGAAAGGGGGGATATTTTTTATGGCAGAAAAGGAAAAACTGGGCATCTTTGTCCCTACCAACAAGCACCTTGATCATGTCATCGGGGTTGTTAAGGCCGCAAAGAAGGCAGGAAAGGAGCTTGTCATCTTTTTTTCTCACGACGGGGTATTGATGTCACAGGACCCCAAATACCAGGAGCTTGCGGATTTGGATCCCGAAGAGATGACACTCTGCAATGTGCGGTGGGAAGAATTGGGACTGAAGGGCAAGCCCATCCCGGCAGGGATGGGTGAAAAGGGTTTGGCAACCCAGTCCAGACACGTTTCACTTATTGGAAAATGTGACCGTTACTTGGTCCTCTAGAGGGAGGAGGAAGATGGAACCAAACAAAGTAGCAATAGTAATCCGAGACGCGGAAAATCAGTGGGAAGGACTGCGGTCCGGCCTGGGCCTGGGTCTTGAGATGGTAGAGGCGGACTTGTTTGTCATCGGAGAGGTAAACATGCCTGAAGACAGGGTTGAAGGTTACAAAGAAAACCTTGAGTTTCTCAAGGAGGAGCTGGAATGTCAGCATTTTACAGATACCCGGGCGAATGTGGACAAATGGGGCTTTTTCGAGTATATATCCTTGGATGATATGGCAAAGAAACTATGTGAATATGATCTGATTGTTCCGTTTTGATGGAGGTCAAGATGAAGATTTTACATGTGCTCAAGTCAGAGCCCGATGAGATCATAAAAGGGCTCATACAACCCTCATCTGAGGGCGATGAAGTCAAAGAATTTGAAATGTATCAGGGAAACGTGGATTACGACGAACTGGTGAAGTTGGTGTTTGAAAACGATAAGGTCGTATGCTGGTGGTAGGAATGCGATCATGGCGCATTTTCTTGAGCCAATCATGATCTGAGCAACTGATGTGGATAGGGGAGAGATTACAATAGATGCAATTTGAAGACGTGGATATTCCCGAGGACTTGAATTATACGCGCAAACACTTGTGGGTAAAGATAAGAGATGGACTTTGTACCCTTGGATGGACCGATTACATCCAAAAAAGTGCCGGCGATGTGAATTATGTGGAACTGCCGCCGAAGGGAGCCGCCATGGAGATGGATCAGGATTTTGGTACCATTGAGACCAGCAAGTGGGTGGACAGGTTATATTCACCCGTAGATGGGCAGGTAATGGCGGTAAATAATGAGGTAATCAAGAATCCTGAGCTGGTCAACAAGGCCCCATTTACACAGGGGTGGTTTGTCAGGGTTGAGATACAAAGTGGAACCGAAACACACGGGCTCATGTCTCCTGTGGAATATCTTGATTATATCAAAACCTGTGAAGAGCAATAATATGGCATCACCTGAAACAGTAAGATTGAGCATTGCAGCGGCAATGACCCTCGGACTAAAACCCGGGAAATTTTATAGAAACGCCCGGCTTGGGTGTATCAACCTCCTTATGGAGTATGATGATGGTTGCCGGGCCAACTGCCAGTATTGCGGTCAGGCCGCCGGGGTAACAGGCGGTGCTGATTGCAAGAATCTCATTCGAGTGGAGTGGCCATCCTATCCCCTTGAGGAAGTTATTATAGCGACCAGAAAGGCCGCTGAAAACGATTCCTTTATTCAGCGGGTGTGCATTTCCGCCCTCAACGCACCCGAGGCCCCAAAAGACCTTGTGAAGATGGTAGAGGCGGTCAAGGCGGGCACGGGGCTTAAGGTTTCCACCCTGATCACCCCCAGTTTATTCAAACAAAGCGATCTGGAAATGATTAAGGCCGCAGGGGCGGAGAATACAACGGTTGCCGTTGATGCGGCAACACCGGAGCTCTTTGAAAAACTGCGTGGTCGGGGAGTCAAGGGCCCCCATAAATGGGATCGCTATATAGACGGGGTCAGAGAGGCCGTTGCGGTTTTTGGAAATGGGCGTAAAGGGGTAGGGGTGCATCTGATCATCGGGCTGGGTGAGACCGAGGAAGAGGCTATCGGTTTTATCCAGGAGTGTTACGATATGGGAGCACGGGTGCATCTGTTTTCTTTTTTCCCGGAAAAGGGTTCGGCCATGGAAAATCGGTCACAGCCTCCCATGGATCAATATCGAAGAGTTCAGCTGGCCAGGTATCTTATAGACAAGGAAGAAGCGCGGTTTGAAGGGATGCGTTTTGAAGCTGGCAGATTGGTGGATTTTGGTTTGCCCGGTGACAGGATACAGAGCATTATACAAAAAGGCACAGTCTTTATGACCACCGGTTGTTCCGGTTGCAACCGGCCTTATGCCAATGAGACCCCTACCCAGGCCATGAATGGCCTCCTCCGGAATTATCCATTCCCGCCAGGTCCAGAAGACACAAAAATAATCGAGAATCAGATTGGGACAGCCATCTCATAATGCGTAACGGGGTGCAGAACTGGCGCTTGCTGGATACGGGCAAGAGAACTGCCGCGGAAAACATGTGTCTGGATGAGACGATCCTCGAGGCACGCGGAAAGGGGGTTGTCCCCAACACCTTTCGTTTTCTGCAGTTTCAGCCCCACTGTTGTCTTGTGGGTTTCCATCAAAGCGTAGAGCAGGAGATCCGGGAGGACTATTGCACCCGGAAGCGGATCCATATCAATCGCCGTATAACCGGAGGGGGGACAATCTATTTTGGAGAGGAT
>JABMQV010000392.1 GCA_013203065.1 Desulfobacteraceae bacterium
ACCACCGCCGGGTTGCTGTGATAGACATGGAGACCCTTTACAGGCGGGTTGTTCAATTCTGTAAGCGCCTGGCCCAATTGCACCATGTTTATTGTTCGAACCCCCGGTGGCGCGAGGTCCTCCCTGAGTACTGCTTCCTTGTTGAACGCAAAGGCCCGGGCCGTTGATCTGGTGATACCGCCACCCTGTTTGCGCGTGGCCCCCACCAGTGCGGGCAGGAGGGCGATGGTCCTTACGGCCATACCGCCCTTGAGTTGGCGTGATGGTCCCCATCCCACTCTGATATAGGGCGCGCGCGCATCCCCGTAATCGCGGGCCAGCTGCCTGATCTCGCTGGCAGGCACGCCGGTTATCTCCTCAACCCGGGAAGGAGAGTATTCCTCCACACGTTCTTTCAACCGATCAAATCCCACTGTTTTCTCTGACACAAATGCGTGGTCTACCCGGTCTTCTCCTATAAGGACATGCATCATGCCCAAAGCCAGTGCAGCATCCGTCCCGGGTCTTAGTTTCAGGTGCTTGTCGGCCTGGCTGGCGGTGCGGTTCCGGTAAGGATCGATGGCGACGATGGATGCGCCCCGGCGCCGGGCCTCCAAAAAGAAGGGCCAGGCATGCATGTTTGTGGATACGGTGTTGCTCCCCCAGATGATAATTAGGTCGGAATCGACCGTGCTTTCAATATCCGTTGTTGGGATCGCCCCCATGCTCGCCTCGAACCCAGCGTCTACGGAGGCACTGCAGATGGTGCGGTCCAGTTTGGATGCCCCGAGCTTATGGAAAAAGGGGTGGCCCGCATGGAATTGGACCACGCCCATGGTCCCTGCGTAGGAATAGGGAAGTATGGCCTCCGCCCCGAACTTGGAGGTTATCTCCCTGTATCTCTGTTCAATGGTGTCAAGGGCTTCCTCCCAGGAAATGCGTTGGAATTCCCCTTTGCCTTTTGGACCTGTCCGTTTAAGGGGATGTAAGACGCGTAAAGGAGAATATACCCGCTCCGGATAGCGGCTGACCTTTACGCAAACTGCACCGCGGGTGAACGGATGATCCGGATCACCTTTGACGGAAACCACGCGACCATCTTCTACACCCACCAGGAGACCGCACGTATCCGGGCAATCATGGGGGCAAACGGAACGCTTGAACTCGACCATGGCTTTTGCTCCATTAATGGTGAAAAACGTTTCTTCAGAAGTACAAAAATAAAGAAAAGACCCTCACGTGTCAACAAGAGCCTCGCGCGCCCATACCCGCTGTAACAAATGATCAGCAAATTCCCTGCCGCAAAAAGCCCTTTCAAGCTTTACCCTGTTTGTTATTATTTTGTTAAGCACCTTGCATTTCCTTAATGGCTGGGCTAATAGGGTGTCCCATGGAACATATAAGAGCTATTGGATTCGACCTTTTCAACACCTTGATCACAGCGCATGACGGGGCCCTGGATGAGGCCTTCAGGCGACTGGCCATGAGCTTAGAAGAAAGCGGCCTTGCTCTTGAACGGGAGGGGTTCAGACAGGCTTACAGGGAAGCGGCCGTCCGTTTCATTGAAGAAACCCGAAAGGAGGGCCTGGAGACCCACAATCGATTCTGGATTAGCGCAGCTCTCCGGACCCAGGGGTACACGGTAGGTCCGGACGATGCCATGATTGCCCAAGCGGTTGAGCATTACTTCTCGGCCTTCTTTGAGTACTGTCACCCCATTCCGGGGACACTGGAAATGCTCAAAACCCTCAAAGACCAGTACCCGTTGGGGCTGCTTTCCAATTTCACCCATGGGCCTGCTGCCAGAGGCATTATTGAGCATTTGGGTCTTGCCTCCTTCTTTGATGTAATTCTCATATCCGGTGAGCTGGGCTATTGCAAACCTCACCCATCGGTATTTGATCGACTGGCAGAGGACATGAGGGTCGAAAAGAGCAGACTTATTTATATCGGCGATGAACCCGTGCTCGATGTCCAGGGGGCCATGCAGGCTGGGATTCAGCCGGTCTGGACAACCATTGTTGTGGACAAGAAAATTCCCTACACTCCGGGACCCCCCCAGGGGCAAACCCAATTTCCCGAAGATGCTATTCCAAGGATCTCAAGCTGGGATGAATTCTTGTCACTGCTGAAGAGCAAGTAAAGGGATTGCCATATTGGATCCGTTGGCCCTCAAGACCTTACCTGTTGAGGTCGCCTCCCGAAAGGCCCTATCTTCACCGCTCATCGCCTCAAAACTCCTTTCATCCTGCCTTGAAAATCGCGTCACCAAACTATAAGGAACATAAACCGAACTTGTCAATCGGTCACCACGAAAGGCACATAAGGAGTCTGAACTTTGGACATCGTAAATCAGACATCAAACGTCTTGCATCTTCCATCCGCTATCATGTATGGTACACCTCGACGTCAAACCTTGGCCTCCGGACCTCGGACCTTGGACCTCGGACTTTGGACATAACACATCACCCCACCCCCAGATCATCACAAGGAGGAAATAATGGCCCTTAAGAGTTCCGATGAATACGTTGAGAGACTCCGGAAAATGAAACCCAACGTCTATGCCCACGGGAGGAAAATAGGCAGGGATGACCCCATCCTCGAACTCCCCATCAACACGCTCAAGTTCACCTTTGAAGCTGTCAATGATCCGGAACTAAAAGATCTGTTGATAACAACGTCCCATCTCACCGGTGAGACCATCAACCGTTTTACCTCCCTCAACCTCAGTATTGAGGATCTCTACGCCCAGCAGGAAATGAAACGTAAATGTTGCCACCGTGTGGGCGGATGCACCCAGCGCTGTATGGCGACGGATACCCTGAATGCCATAGGCGTTGTTTCAAAAG
>JABMQV010000393.1 GCA_013203065.1 Desulfobacteraceae bacterium
AAAAAATCGATTCAAGCCTGGATTCAATCCGTGACCGTCAGGCAGAGAATGTAGCGGAGATGGACAGAATCAGGCTCCAACTCCAGACCCTCACGGGCCGTGTGGAAGAGAACAATCATTTGGTCAAGCGTACTGTGGAGAGGGACACCACGGAGCAGGATGAGGGGATGAGGAGGTTGTCCGAACTCAGCGAACGGGTTGATAAACTTGATGCAAGTATGCGACACCTTAACAGCTATCTGGGTCTAGAACCGCGAGAAGGTGTTACAAAAGAGGAGGCGGAGAAATCCCCCAAGGCGGTGAGCACACATACGACGCCCCCGCCCCCGGTAGCTGAAAAGGAGCCCGTGTCGCCAGAAAAGAGACTCTATGAGCTGACACTCAAACTCTATCGTGATGGGAAATATGAGGAGGCTATCGAGGGCTTCAGGAACTTTCTCAAGAAATACCGGAAATCAGACCTGGCCGATAACGCCCAATTCTGGATAGGGGAATCAAACATGTCCCTGAACCAGTATGAGCAAGCCATCCTGGCCTATCAGCGTGTGATAAAGAAGTACCCCAATGGCAACAAGGTGCCCAATGCAATGCTTCGTCAGGCACTGGCCTTTTCTGAAATAAAGGACAAAACCAGTTCAAAGATATTACTCAAAAAGATTATAAAAAAATACCCCAAATCGAACGAGGCAAAGATTGCCAGGGCAAGGCTCAAAAAAATGCGATAGCCTATCCACAGGGCCGACAGAGGATTGCGCCTTTCAGATCGATCCAAGATATTCCATCCAAAAAAAGTGAAACAACAATCTCTCCAAAGGCACCTTGCCTCACGCCTGAAAAGCAGCGAACATACCACGATGGCAATACTTGCCGCGATCACAGGACTCGGCGGTGGTTGGAAGGGAGGGGCGTGTATCCTAAGCCCTCTGGCCGGGGGACGGTTGTTGAGAAAGTCCATTTACAGCTAGTTTTTATGCTTAATTGATCGAAATTAAACTTGGAAAACTGAAATCCAAATCAAATATAGGAAATTAGGATATTTTTGTTTACTAATAGCAGCTTTTTATTGACTTTAATGTTTTTAGGTATTATGCTTAATTTCATAACATCGTTAAGGATGTTCGTGAACCTAATCAAAATAATTTTGAGACAGAGGAGCGTATCATGCCAGAAATAATGACCACTAAAGAGATTGCAAAATATTTGAAATTGCATGAGATTACCATTTGCAAATATGCAGCGGAAGGCAAGATTCCTGCGATCCGGATCGGGAGGGTCTGGCGATTCGATAAGGAAGCCATTGATAAGTGGATCAGCGGGGGCCAGAAAAGGGAAACCAAGAAAAAGAAATAATCATGCAGGGGGTCCCCATTCCTGATAATCTGGAAGTGAATCTCCGGGTTGCAACATCCTCTTTTTCCGGTATCCTTAAGGATAGAGGAGGTATGGCTCCCTCCATTCAAAAAAATATTCCAGCTCTTTCTCCCATTTTTCTTCTGTAAGGGGCAGAGCACGCCCCGATTCCAGCTCGCGCCGGATGGATGAATTGCCCATAATTAGGTCTATGGGCTTTTTTTTGTATTCATACTCATAGGGTGGTTCTTTCCACTCAAACTTGTCCCGGTGGATCTCTAGTACCGCCTTCAGCAAGGCCAGTGACGTAAAGTAGGGCCGGTAGACCCGGGGATCGAGTACCTGTATCATAAATCCGTGGCAAAGTTCTCCCTGCCATTTGTGAAATGTGGGGCGAAAGGAGAATTCCTGAAGGTGGCACCCGCGCGTGGCTTCCGGGTCCAGACAGTGTTTGATCGCCGTGGGATTCAAATAGGGCGCCCCAAACACCTCAAAGGGCCTGCAAGTTCCTCGTCCTTCCGAAAGGTTGGTACCTTCCCAGATCACCTGTCCGGGGTAGACAAATGCTGTTTGGGGGAGAGGCATATTGGGGGAGGGCATCATCCATGTCAATCCGGTCTCAAACCAGAGCATCTTCCGATGCCATCCATCCATGGTTACGATTTCCAGATCACAGTTTAGGCCAAAGACGTCATTGAAGATCCCGGCCATCTCCCCCATTGTGAGGCCATGCCGCATGGGGAGACCATAAGGTCCCACAAATGAATAGAGTTCCGGCTGGAGAAGGTTCCCCTCGGCCACCGCTCCCCCCAAGGGGTTCGGTCGGTCCAGGACAAGGACCTTTTTGCCCCCCTTTGCTGCACCCCTCAGACAACTGAGCATGGTGGAGGAGAAAGTATAAACTCTTGTTCCCACATCCTGCAGATCTATGATAAGGACATCTATCATCTCAAGCATATGCGGAAGCGGCTCTCTTTTATCGGCATAGAGGCTAAAGATGGGTATCCCTGATTCTTTGTCAATTGAATGATCGGTTTCGACCATATTGTCCTGGTCCTCACCGCCGAACCCGTGCTGTGGACCGAAAAGGGCCTTCAATTGGCCCGGCAGCAGACCGGAAATGATTTTCTCGGAGGTATTTAATTGGCTATCCAGTGAGGCCTGGTTGGAAAGGAGCCCCAATCTATAACCCTTGAGCCTTTTACAGTTTCCCTCGCGAAAGCGATCTATACCTGTCCGGACATAATCCATATGCTGGTTCCCTTGTACTTTTTTGAGAATCCTATGTGATCTGCCTATTCTTTTCAAGACAGTAGGGACATGAAAAAAGATTTTCTCATTCTTTTCCTTGCAACCTGCCTGATACTCTTTGCAAATGGGGTTTACGGCGGGGGAGTGCAGGTCCTGGAAAGAGACCCTGTCACGGTCCTTTATGAGCCCCCTTTGGGAGCCGTTTCACAGGAGGTCGCAACCCGCTACCCGGGGATCATGAGAGAGCTGGAGGGTACCCTTGGATGGCGTATCAATTCGCGACCCACCGTGTTACTGGTTGGTGATAGCAGCCACTTTCGCAGGATGGCTGAGAGCCCCCTGACGGTTGCCTTTGCCGTCCCCTCAAGGGGCCTGATTGTAATCGACTACTCCAAGATGAAGCGCCATCCTTTCAAGCTTGAGGATACCCTGAAACACGAGATCTGTCATTTACTGCTTCACGAACACATCAAGGAGAAACTATTACCGCGGTGGTTGGATGAGGGTGTCTGTCAGTGGGCAAGCGGGGGTGTGGTAGATATTATTATGGATCAAAAACGATCCCTTCTTAACAAGGCGGCGTTTAGAGGCAATTTTATCCCCCTGAGTTCCTTGCAAAGGGGTTTCCCCAGAGATAAAGACTCCTTATTGTTGGCCTATGAGGAGAGCGAGAGTTTTGTGGAGCATATCCTCGGCAGGTACGGCAAAGAGGGGATCTTGGCGGTTCTTGAGCGCATGAAAGGGGGGGAGGAAGCAGGTATAGCCGTTCTGAGGGCCCTATCCATACCCCTTCAAAGGCTTGAAGAGGAATGGCATCGTTCGCTAAGGAGAAAGATGACCTGGTTTACATACCTGAGCTATCATCTCTACGAAATCCTTTTTGCCTTTGGCGCCCTGATTACCGTATACGCCTTCATAAGGGCCATGCGGAGGAAAAGGGCCTATATGAACGAAGAGGGAGAAGGATAATATTCCTCAATTTTCAGAGATGACCCGCGTACCTTTGATACGCTCATCGGATGGAACATGGAAACAAGCAACACTGAAAGGAGCCACAAATGGAATTCCCCTATCTGTTTTCGCCCATAAAAATCAATGGTATGGAGCTAAAGAATCGGATCGTCATGACGGCTATGCATCTTGGGTATACACCACAGGGAGAGGTTACAGACCGCCTGATAGATTTCTATGCCCTCAGGTCAAGGGGTGGGGTGGGGTTGATCATCGTGGGCGGGTGTCCCGTTGATGAACATGGCGGCATGTCAGACATGATATGTATCCATCATGATCGTTACATCCTCGGCCTCAGGAGGTTAACAGGGGCTGTAAAGTCCAACGGGGCCAGGATTGCTGCCCAGCTATACCAGGCAGGCCGTTATACCCATTCATCCATGATCGGGGGGCACAAGCCTTTTTCTGCTTCAGCGGTGCGCTCCAGATTGACAGGTGAGACCCCAAGGGCCCTGGAGTCAGAAGAGATACCGGAGGTTCAACAGAAATTTGTTGAAGCGGCTCACCGTGCCAAGGAATCCGGATTTGACGCGGTGGAAATCCTGGGGAGTGCAGGTTATCTCATTAGCCAGTTCCTCTCGCCCCTCACAAATCGGCGCAAAGATGCCTACGGAGGCTGCCTCGAGAACCGGATGCGTTTTGGGCTGGAGATAATTGAAAAGATAAGAAAAACCGTTGGACCGGAGTATCCCCTATTGATGCGTTTGGCCGGCAATGATTTTATGGAGGGGGGGAATACCAACCTGGAGGCAAGGGCCTTTGCATCTGAACTCGAAAAGGCCGGGGTTGACCTCTTTAACATCACGGGCGGATGGCATGAGACACGAATTCCCCAGTTGACCATGTTTGTTCCCCGAAAGGCTTACGTCTATCTTGCCCAGGGTATAAAGTCTGTGGTTTCGGTCCCTGTCCTGGCCAGCAATCGGATTAATGACCCAGCCGTTGGAGAGGAAATCCTACGAAATGGAGAGGCCGATCTGGTGACCATGGCCCGGGCCCTTCTGGCAGATGCAGATCTCCCGCGAAAGGCCCGGGACGGAAACTCAGCGCTTATCTATCACTGTGTGGCGTGTAACCAGGGCTGCTTTGATAGGATTTTCACATCTCAACCGGCAGCCTGCTTGGTCAATCCAAGGGCGGGGAGAGAGGGAGAAATGGCCGTGGTTCCTGCTCCTGAGCCCAAAGAAGTCCTGGTTATTGGCGGGGGACCCGGTGGCATGAAGGCGGCCTGTATTGCTGCTGAGAGGGGCCACGGGGTCACCCTGATGGAAAAAGAGCGCACTTTGGGAGGGCAGCTTCTCCTGAACCGGAGAATACCGGGCAGGAAGGAGATGGTCACTGTAGCAAAGGACCTGGCCAATAACCTGGAGGGCTTGGGCGTTGATATACTTCTGGGGAGAGAGGCGACGGCAGCGTTGATCACAGAGATGGCGCCAGATGCGGTTGTGGTGGCAACCGGGGCAAGGCCCCTATTTCCGGATCTGAGCGGTATGGACGATCCAAAGGTGGTACAGGCATGGGATCTCTTGAGCGGAAAAGTGGGTGCAGGTCAAAAGGTGGCAGTTGTTGGGGGAAACGCTGTTGGACTGGAAACGGCCATCTTCTTGGCCAATCAGGGGACGATTTCGCCCGAAGTGCTCCATTTTTTGATGGCAAATAAGGCCGAGACCACTGAAACATTGACAGATTTGCTCAATAGAGGCAATAAGGAAGTAACCGTTGTGGAAATGGCCAGAAAAGTGGGGCAGGATATTGGTTTGTCGACCCGCTGGACGGTCATGGCGGAACTGAGACGCCTCGGGGTCAAAATTATGACCGGCACCAAGGCAGTGGGTGTCAGCCCCGACGGCCTGGAGGTGGAAAGGGAAAGGGGTCGTGATCTCCTTGCTGTCGACTCTATTGTGATTGCAGCAGGGTCCAGACCTGAAGACGGGTTAGTCCATCAGATCCACGGGATGGTTCCTGAGATTTATACGGTGGGAGATGCCAAAGAACCCCGGAATGCCCTGGAGGCGATCCGGGAAGGATTCATGGTGGGGCTGAGGCTATAATGATTTTAAGGTCAAGTTGAAGCCCCCGTATTTATTTGGGGCGATACCGGTTAAATATTTATAAAGGAGGGTTGGTTATGGGTAAAGGTGATATCCGGACAAAGCGCGGAAAGATCTGGAGAGGTACCACGGGCAGGACCCGTCCCAAGAAAAAAAAGAAGGAGAAGTCTCAAAAGTAAAGAGCTGTTTGGCCAAACCCCACGCCGGAAACCCCTGCTTATTTCCTCCAGACCTATTGGGAGTTCGAAAAATGTCTCATAGGTACGCCCAGATGGCGGAAAAACCCAAGAAAGTTGACAAAAAATGAAACCCTTTGACTTAGGTCAAGGCAATTGTTTTCTGAATCGTGAATAATGGCGCCAAAATTGAGGGAAGGAAGCGGCAGATTGCCTGTTCCTAAAGAAGAAAAAGTCAACTCAGGATGAAAGGAGACTAACCATGTTTTGTTATCAATGTGAGCAGACGGCAAAAGGCGAAGGGTGCACCAAGATAGGTGTGTGCGGAAAACAACCGGAGGTGGCGGCCTTGCAAGACCTCTTGGTATATGCACTTAGGGGCCTGTCCCTTTGCGCAGTGGAGGGTCGGAAGGTGCGTGTTAATGATCATGACATTAATGTCTTTACCACGGAGGCGGCATTTTCCACCCTTACCAATGTCAACTTCGACCCGGAGCGGTTTGTGCCGCTGGTCAATCAGTGCGTGGAACTGAGGGAAAATCTCAAGGAAAAGGTTAGGGCAGCGGGCGGAAACGCTGATTTTCCTGAAGGCCCGGCCACTTTTAGGCCCGAAACCTCCTTAGAGGGGCTGGTGAAACAGGGTGAAGGTGTTGGAATAAATTCCGATTCTGATGTTGACCGGGACATCCATGCCCTTCAATGGACCCTCACCTTTGGCATTAAAGGCGTTTGTGCATACACCGATCACGCGCGGATTCTGGGCCAGGAGGATGATAAGGTATATGCCTTTATCCATGAGGGTTTGGCCGCTACCGAGAACAAGGCGTTGACTCTAGACGATTGGGTCGGACTGGTTCTCAAGTGCGGGGAAATCAATCTGAGGGCCATGGAACTGCTGGATGCCGGAAACACCGGCGTATATGGTCATCCGGTACCAACCGAGGTACCCCTCGGGGCCAAGAAAGGAAAGGCCATCCTGGTCTCCGGGCACGATCTTAAGGATCTGGAAGAGATCCTGAAACAGAGCAAAGGCAAAGGGATCAATGTGTACACTCACGGTGAAATGCTCCCCTGCCACGGGTACCCGGAGCTGAAAAAGCATCCTCACTTTTACGGGCACTATGGCACGGCCTGGCAGAACCAGGCCAAGGAATTTGCAGACTTTCCCGGGGCCATCTTGATGACCACCAACTGCATTCAAAAGCCCAGAGATGGTTATAAGGATAATATCTTTACAACCGGGCTAGTGGGATGGCCTGATGTGACCCATATCGGGGATAAAAACTTTGAGCCCGTCATCAATAAGGCCCTGGAAATGGCGGGATTTCCGGAAGATACCAATGGCGGTTCCGTCATGTGCGGTTTTGGTCGAAATGCCGTCATGGGCGTGGCCGATAAGGTCATCGATGCGGTCAAGGGCGGTGCCATAAAGCACTTTTTTCTGGTGGCAGGTTGTGATGGTGCAAAACCCGGGAGGAACTATTATACTCAATTCGTGGAACAGGTTCCGGAAGACAGTGTGGTCCTCACGCTGGCCTGCGGTAAATTCCGTTTTTTTGACAAAGACCTGGGGAATATCGGCGGCATCCCAAGACTCCTTGATATCGGACAGTGTAATGATGCCTATTCGGCCATCCAGATCGCCGTTACCCTGGCAGGGGCCTTTGAATGCGGGGTGAATGACCTTCCCCTCAGTATGATATTGTCCTGGTATGAGCAAAAGGCCGTGTCCATCCTTTTGACCCTGCTTCACTTGGGCATCAAGGATATCAGGCTGGGCCCGAGCCTGCCCGCTTTTATTACACCCAATGTGCTGGATGTGCTGGTCAAGAACTTTAATATCATGCCCATCAGCACCCCGGAGGATGATTTGAAGGCGATTTTGGGATAATGACTTTGCCTTTATTAACAGTAGTTTCCCCCTCCCCCTGACAGGGAAGGGGGAAAGATCAAGGAGTACGAGATGAAAGTCAAGAGAAAGATTGTTGAGATCGATGAAGGACGCTGCGATGGGTGCGGGCAGTGTGTGCCCTCCTGTGCCGAGGGTGCCATTGAAATGGTGGATG
>JABMQV010000394.1 GCA_013203065.1 Desulfobacteraceae bacterium
ATCCTTCAGGCTCTAAAATATTTTGCTGATGATTTTTCAAGAGCCCTGGGCAATAAGAAGCCCGCGACAACCGGCGAATATTATTCAAAGCTGACCGCTCCTTGCGTGGATGCCTGTCCCATCCATCTCGATATCCCCAGATATGTTGAATTGATCAAAGACGCCAAATTCTCTGACTCTCTCGATGTCATCCGCGAACGTCTTCCGCTTCCAGGTGTGGTGGGCCGTGTGTGCGTCCGCCCGTGTGAAGATCATTGCCGGCGTGCCAATGTGGATGAACCGATTTCCATCATGTCTCTCAAACGCTTTGTGGCGGACCATGAATTATCCCAGAATAAAGGGCCGGAATATATCATTACGCCTTCGGAGAAGACCGGAAAGATTGCAATCGTCGGTGCGGGTCCCGCCGGTATCAGTTGTGCCTTTCATCTTGCCCTGAGAGGGCATCAAGTCACAGTTTTTGAGAAGCTCCCACTGGCAGGCGGCATGGTGGCCGTGGGGATCCCTGGATATTCTCTTCCATCGGATATCCTTGCCAGGGAAATCGAGGCGGTCGTAAAAATGGGTATCACCATAAACACCGACGTCTCTTTCGGTGAAGAGACCACCCTTGACACTCTGAAAGGCGAAGGCTTTCAGGCGGTATTTCTGGCCGTGGGACTCCATGGCAGTCGCCGGCTTGGTGTCGAAGGAGAGGACCTAGAGGGGGTGATTCCCGGTATTGAATTCCTCCGGGATGTGGCCTTGGGGAAAAAAGCAGAACTCGGCGAACAGGTCGTTGTGGTTGGCGGCGGAAATGTGGCCGTCGATGTTGCCCGAACAGCCAAACGCCTTGGAGCCGAAGAGGTGACCATGGTCTGTCTGGAATCCAGAGAAGAGATGCCGGCCTGGGAGTGCGAAATTGAAGGCTCGGTTGAAGAGGAAGTGAAAATTATCAACTCATTTGGCCCCGACAGTATTAAAGCGAAGGGCGGGAAGGTGTCAGGAGTCGAATTCAAACGCTGCACCCGTTTCTTCGATCAAGACAACCTCTTTAATCCCCGTTATGACGAAACCGACCTCCAAATGCTTCCCGCAGATACCGTCATTCTGGCCATCGGCCAGAGTGAAGCCTCAGATGTCGTCACTGGCCTCAAGACCGATCCCATGACCTTTCAAACGGAACTGGGATGGGTGTTCGCTGGCGGGGACGCTGTTTATGGGCCAGAATCCGTGGTGGAAGCCGCAGCCAGCGGCAGAAAAGCTGCCCTGAATATTGACCGCTTTATTAACAACCTGCCTCCTGAGCGAGATGATGACGACTATTTTGACAAGCTCTTTGAATCCGTACGGGTCTTTGACCCGAACGAGGAGGTAAGGCAAAAAGTAGAGAAAATGGAGAGAAAAGAGCCGACAAGAATACCCCTGGAAACAAGGATGTCCGGCTTTGACGAAATAGAACAGGGGTTTTCAAATCCTGATGCCGTGACAGAGGCTGAGCGATGCCTGCGTTGTTATCGGGTAGTTACCCTAGCCGTGTGACCCTCGATGTTGCGTAAGCCCTTAGAAGGAATTTTTTGCCCTCACCCGTGGTTTCCCGAGGAGGGGGCAGATGATACGTGAGCCAAGGTGACGTGGACGAGTCTTCTGTTTTGGAAACAGGGAAACAGGTCTCGGGACATGAAAGGAGGGGATAAGCGAGAATCTGGCAAGGAGTTGCTGGCTTTTTTTTAAACGCAAAAATTTTTCGGAAAGGAGTAACTGTTATGGCCGAACTTAGTCCAATAGAGAGAGTACAGCGGTTTTTTGATCAGGAACCGGTAGACAAAATGCCATTTTTTACGGGGATGGGTATGGTCCTTTTGCCCGCCATCAAGAAGCTGGGGTACAATTTCCCCAGTGTCCATAGGAACCCGGAAAAGATGGCCTTGGCAGGTATCGAGTCAGCCCGGATGTTCAATCTGGATTCTGTGGTGATCCCCTATGATATGTGCATGGAATCCGAGGCCTTGGGGAACGAGATCAGCCTTTATGAGGACTCGGAGGATATCCTTTATCCCACCATTCCTTACAAAAACTGGGCAGAATTGGATGATGTGGAAATTGGCCAGGATGATATCGACAATATCATGGACAAATATCCCTTGAACATCCTCCCCGAGGCCATAAAGATAGTCAAGAAGGAGGCCCCGGACCTGGCCGTCGGTGCCTGGCAATTGGGTCCCTTTACCCAGTGCGGCCAGACCGTCGAGCTGGACAAGGTGTTGAAGGGCGTCTTCAAGCAAAAACAACTCGTGGAAGAAATTTTAGACCAATTCTCAGACATAATTATTAATATTGGAAAAACACTTCAAGCAGCCGGTGCCGATTTTATAACGCTCAGGGAGCCCGGGGTGGCAGCAGATCTTCTCAGTCCACGCACGTTTAAAGAGATGATTCAACCCAGGCTGACCCGGATTTTGTCTGGATGGAACCCCCCGAAGGTGCTCCACATATGCGGATCGACAGATTCCTTGGTCGAAATGATGTGGGAAGTTGTTCAGGATTCGGGCGGGCAGGCTGTCAGTTTTGACATAAAAAACAATCTGCTGGAAACCCGGAAAAAATTGGGCAATGACGCCCTTATCGTCGGCAACTTTGATGTGTTTAAGCTTCCCTGCGCTGAAGAAACAACCGTAGAGGAAACCATCGAAGGGATTAAGGAGAACATTGACGGACAGGTTGACGCGGTATGGCCCGGGTGCGATCTATGGCCCGACATCAAGGAAGACAACTTCCGCGCCATCGAAAAGACTGCCAGGGAATACAAGACCGGACCGACACCGGCCGTTGGACGGATGTAATCAAAGACAAGGAAAAGATAGGAGGAGTAAAGACATGGCGACCAAAGAAGAACTACTGGAGCTGCTGAAAGACGGTGTGATCAACTACAAAGAAGAGCAGGTAAAAGAGGCCTCCCAGACCGCGGTAGATGACGGTCTGCCGGCCCTGGAGATGATCA